>NZ_JACVUB010000017.1:0-11887 GCF_016517475.1 Lactococcus sp. S47 | reverse complement strand
ACAATTAAAGATGGCAGTGGGGCAACCGTTGGAACAGGAACTGCGAATGAAGCAGGAGCTTACACCGTTACTCTTCCAGGTTCAGTCGGCCCTAACGCACCAATTAGTGTTACAGCAACCGATGCCGCTGGAAATGTGAGTGCTCCAACCTCAGCGAAAACTCCAGCTGATCCTAAGGCTCCGTCAGATACTACAGCTCCTAATCCTCCAAGTGTAGATACCGTGACTGGTAACACTGATACAGGTTATACGGTTGGTGGTAAGGGGGAACCTGGATCCACAATAACAATTAAAAACCCAGCAACTGGTGAGGTTTTGGGAACTACTATAGTGGATAAAGATGGAAACTATAGCATCAAACTTCCGACGGGGGTTAAACCGGGTACTCAACTTACGGCTACCGCAACTGATGCTGCAGGAAATGTAAGTGATCCAACAGACTTTATTATTCCGGCCTTGACTTCTGGAATGGCAATAGGTAATAGTGGGGATAATATGGGTGGTAAGTATTTCTCAAGTGGTAAATTACCAGCAACAAATGGTGCAGACACTGGCTGGCTTGGTGTAATTGGAACAGTCATTCTATCTCTGCTTGGTAGTCTATTGTTCTGGCGTAAAAATAAAAAGGAGGATGAAAGCTAACACCAATAAAATTTTTCAAACAAATAATTAGTTAAAGTTTATAAAATACGATAGAATAAGAGAGTCAAGGCATATCCAACCTTGACATCTCTGAAATTCTTTTCAAATTACAAACATTGAGCCAGTCCATTCGACTGGCTTTTTTGTTATTTAATGGGGTATTCAAATTATCTATATCAAAAGTAAGCTTTTTTCTTCATAAAATGTTATTTTTTTGGTATAATTACGTTAAGAGAATGAAATGATTCTCTATATCCTTTAGATTTTTTTTAAGCTATATAGTAGTTTTAGAGGTGGCCTGTTCGGTTAATCATCTAAGAGCACTAATGGGAGGAAATCAATTGTCTAAAAAAATATCAGTAAAAGTGGTCAAAAATAGTAAACAACAAACAGAGAGAAATACTCTGCTTGCAGACACCTTTGAAAACCGATGGTTCCAAAACGAATGGAAGCATAAATTTAAGACATTAACTTCTGGGGGGAGAAAATAAGTATTAAACAAAAGCCATCAAAATGATGGCTTTTATTATTTAATAGGGGTATGCATAAAAACTATAGTTTAATAACAAAAAAATTAAATAAAAATAATAATATATATTGACAAAAAATGAAATATTTAATATAATATATTTGTAAATGAGAGAAAAATAATAAAAAACAAAAAAGGAAATTATGCCATGATTAAATTATTTTCTTCGACAAACTGTAGCTCAAGTAAAAAAATGAAACAATGGTTAATTACAAACAAATTAGAATTTGAAGAGATAAGTATCTTAGAAAATACTTTATTAAAAAAAGATATCTTAAGAATACTCTCATTAACAGAAACTGGAGTAGAGGAAATTATCTCTAAAAGAAGTAGTGCTTATAAAAAACTATCAAAAATCATTGATTTTGATGCGCTCACTCTAAATTCACTTGTAGAGTTAATTGTTCAGAATCAAAAATTATTGCGTCGTCCACTTGTGGTGGATGAACATAGGTTGCAAGTAGGCTATAACGAAGATGATATTCGTAAATTTCTTCCACGAAAAGTCAGACAGCTTGGCTTGATAACCGCTATTGAAAATGTTCGAATTTGGGATCAGGCAAAATAAGAATATCTAGTGAGGGTTTGTTGAATTTTCAAAATATCTCTGTCTTATATTTTGAAAGTTAATTTTTGATTTTTGACTAATAAAAAGCTACAATTTTAACTATAAATAATTTGTTATCTATAAATTACTATAACTGAACTCGTTTAAAAATAGCGAATTCAGTTATTTTATGGAAAAAATATGTAGATTGAGAGATAAAATGAGAATTACAATTGCCGGTGCAGGAGCGATGGGGAGTCGTTTTGGTTTAATGCTTCATAAAGGTGGCAATGAAGTAACCCTTATAGATGGATGGCCTGAACACGTTAAAGCGATTAAAGAGCATGGTTTGCGAGCTAATTACAATGGAGAAGAACTCACCGCTCATCTATCGGTTGAGTTACAATCTGAGATTTCTTCTAAAGAAAAAACAGATTTAATTATTTTGTTTACAAAAGCCATGCAATTAGATAAGATGCTACAAGATATTAAACCATTAATTGACGAGCATACCAAGGTACTTTGCTTACTAAATGGAATTGGTCACGAAGATACTATAGAAAAATATGTTTCGAAAAATAATATCTTTATTGGTAATACTATGTGGACTGCTGGATTAGAAGGTCCAGGTAAAGCTAAATTATTTGGTGATGGTTCGGTTGAGCTACAAAATCTTATTTCAGGTGAGGAAGAAACAGCTAAAAAGTTAGCAGAAATATTATCAGAATCGGGACTGAATGCTAAATATTCTAACAATATTCATTATTCTATTTATAGAAAAGCTTGTGTTAATGGAACAATGAATGGCCTTTGTACTATTTTAGACACTAATATGGCCGGATTAGGTGAAACAAAACCAGCACATGATATGGTTGTTACTATTGTTAATGAATTTGCAGCAGTAGCAAAATTTGAGAATGTAAACCTTGATATTGCTGAAGTAGTTCAGCACGTTGAAACCTGTTTTGATCCATCCACAATTGGATTACATTACCCTTCTATGTATCAGGATTTGATTAAAAATAATCGATTGACAGAGATTGACTATATTAATGGGGCTGTTTCACGTAAAGGTAAAAAATATAAGGTAGCCACACCTTATTGTGATTTCTTAACACAATTAGTTCACAGCAAAGAAGAGTTATTAAAAGCAAAATAATAAATAATTGAATTTATTGAAATACTAGTGTTAATGCTAGTATTTTTGTTTTATCAGATACTCTATCAATGAATAATATAAAACTATTTGATAATGTTATAATGAAAGGTGAATATTATAAGGATTAAGATTATTTTTGGGGGATAGAGATATGAAATTTTTACACACATCAGACTGGCATATTGGAAGAACACTCAATGGTTTTTCTTTATTGGAAGAACAAAAATATGCATTTGAGCAAATTTTATCTTTGGCAAAACAAAATCAAGTTGATGGAATTATCATTGCTGGAGATCTTTATGACCGAGCAGTTCCGAGTGCAGAATCAGTCATAACATTCAATCAGATGCTGAGAGAGATGAATATTATAGAAAAGTTTCCTATTTATATGATTTCAGGGAATCATGATGGAGCCAAAAGACTAAGTTATGCTAAGGACTGGTTGGATTTTAATAATTTACATCTACGAACATCTCTTGAGGAAGCCTTTATTCCAGTGGAAACAAAAGAAACTCAGATTTTTTTACTTCCCTTTTTTGACCCAATGGATGCAAGAATATATTTTTCAAATCAGGGATTAGATGAAGAAGACACAAAACAAATTAAGACAATTGATGATGCGATGACATTGGTAATTTCTAAGATGAAAAGTCAGTTCAATAATAAGAAGAATCAGGTTTTAGTCACTCATTTTGCGGTGAGTCCTCATAAAGAAGAAATTGTTTTAACAAGTGAAACCTCATCTAAAGTAGGTGGATTATCGACCTTAAATGTTTCACAGTTTGCAGATTTTGATTATGTTGCGTTAGGTCATATTCATACTAGGTTAGCTTCCCCAAGTGATAAAGTACAGTATTCGGGAAGTCCAGTAAAATTTAATACCAAAGAAGCGTCAACACAAAAAGGAATCTTTGTTGTTGAAATTAAAGAAAAAATGCTCAATTCTAACTTTCTTCCACTACAAGTTAAAACAGATTTAGTAGTTCTTGAAGAAGAATGGGAGCAACTAATAAACCGTGATTTTTATGAAAGGCAACCACTTAATAAAGCTTGGTTTGCGATTACAATTAAAAATTTTGATCGGACGAAACTCGTGGGACAAAATTTACGTGCCCAACTCCAAAAGATTTATGGAACAATTATAGAACTTGACTATCAATTTGAAAACAAACAATTAACAAGAAGTAGGAGTCAAGATATTGAAGCGTTAGATAATGTGGAAATTCTTTCTAGTTTTTATAAATTTACTACAGGGGAAACGCTAGATGATGTACAAACAGCAATCATCGAAAGTACATTTAATGAATTAGAAGGAGAAAAATAAAAATGAAGCCTATATATTTGGAAATGAATTATTTTGGCCCCCATGAGAATTCTGTCGTAGATTTTCGACTGCTAGATGAATCTCCTGTATTTCTAATTAGTGGGGACACAGGCGCTGGAAAATCCACGATATTTGACGCGATGACATATGCGTTGTTTGGAATAACAACGGGTGATAGAGATGCCAAAGAAATGAGAAGTCAGTTTGCAACAGCTGATGATAGGACAAGCGTGACTTTTTATTTTGAACAAGGAAATCTTTTATACAGAATTGAAAGAAGTCCTGAACAAAAACTCTCAAAGAAACGAGGCAGTGGATCTACTCTTCAAAAATCAACAGCGAAATTAGCTATTGTAGATAGAGTAAAAGGAATCGAGAAAAATAATATTGCAATAAATCCTAAAAACGTTGGAGAAGAAATCACTCGTCTTTTACATCTGAATGCCGAACAATTTAAAAAAATAATTCTTCTACCTCAAAATGATTTTTCGAGATTTTTGAAGTCTTCTACTCCAGATAAAGAGGCAATATTAAAAAGAATATTTGGTACCTACATTTTTACATCTTTTAGCAATGAGATAAAGGCTAAAAATTCAGAGATGAATGCTGTTTATTTAGAACATGATCGAAAACAACAAAATTTATATGAATCATCAATTTGGAATCCTATTGAATTAAAAGAACTAGAAGATGCAGCTGAACAAGAAAAACTGGATCTAGTCACGTCTCTATGGAAGGATCGTGTTGCGAGAAAAAATGAGATAGAAGGTCAAACTTTTGAACAAGAAGAAAAAGTAACTTCGATAGAAATAGCTTATAAATCCGCGTTGGAATTAGAAAATCAGTTTAAAAATCTAAATAATTTAGAAAATGATTACCAGCAGAATATTATTGAAAAGTCAGCTATTTTTGAAGAAAATTCCGAATATCTAAAAAAATTGAAATGGGCCTCTCCCTTAAAAGAAAGTATTCATGAATTAGAACAAGATATAAAACAGTCAAAAAGTTTAAAAAATAATATTGCTGGGATAATTTCTGAAAAAGCAAAAGATGAAATTCTTTTGAAAAAATTAACAAACGAAAAAGAGGACTTAAATAAACAGCAAGAAAATATTAATGGGAATAAAAAAGCAGCAGAAAAAATATTTATCCAGATTCAGCTATCACTTCAAGTAGAAAAAAAACAATCAAAGGTAGAGGAGTTAAAGTTAGAGCAAGCTGATAATCTCACACTACTAGAAAGTTTTAAAGCTAACTTGGGACAAGCAGCCGAAAATATTTCAACTCTTCAAGATGATGTTATTTCTGATGATTACTTTATTAATAAAAGAGAAGAGAGAAATCAATTAGAATTAACGTTTCGAGGGAAATTAATTCCGACCTTTCAGAAAGTGAAACATTCAAAAGATGATATTGTTGGGTTAGAATTAAAATTAAAAGAAAACACAATAACGCTTTCTGAAAATAAGGACAATCTAGAAAAGGCTAAATTTGCTTATAATGAAAAATTAAAAGGTAGAAGACGCTTGATGATCGCACAGCTGCAATCTGAGTTGCAAGAAGGCGAAGCATGTCCCGTGTGTGGTGCATTAGAACATCCGTTTACAGAAACTATTGAAGAAAGCTCTTATAAAGAACTTGAAAATTTATTGAAAGAGATTGATGAATCACAAAAGAAACAAACAGTCCTTTTGGAGAAAAATAAACAATTACAACAATTAAAGACTGAACTTAAAACTAGTCTTGATTTGAAAAAAATAGAGGCAGATGAGTTTGAAAAAGAACTTTCAATTCTTTATAGTGAATTTATTGCTGATTATTCACAAATATTTCCGGATTCCTTTGATGAAGTATCTATTGAGGAAAGTCTTTTAAATTTAACGAAATCGTTAGAGTTGGAAGAGGTAAAAAATGATGAAACAAAAGTAAAGCTTGCTGATTTGGAGTCAAAAAAACTTGAATTACAGGAAAAAGTAAAAGACTTTGAATATAGTAATCAAGAGTTTAATAGACAGATAGAAAATTTAAACGCTGAAATAACGGAGATAGGGATTACTGAAACAAGTTATAATTTGATAAGGAAGCGAAATAGGCTAATGGAAAAAGCTGATTTATTTGAAAAACATCTGTCAGAACTAATGGCACAACTTTCAGATATTAAAATAAAAATTTCTTCACAAACGGCCAGCTTAAATTCATTTGAAAGCCAAGAAGCAACATTACTTGAAAGGATAAGCGCCAATAAAGAAAAAATAAAAGAAAAATTTTCTGAGCAAGAGGCATTCACGACAGAATTTCAAATATTAAAAGAGTGGGCTTATGATGATGACTTAATTCAGATTTCCCAAAAAGTTGAACAATATAAAGCAGATAAAGCAAGATTGAAAGTCGAAATTAAAAATATTCAGCAATTAATTCAAAATAAAAAGCGACCAAATCTTGCATTGATTGAAGAAGAAAAAAAACAGACAAATGAAAACTATGTTTTTTTGCAAAAAAAATTGGTGTCTGCTGAAAATGAAGTAGAGCAAGCGAAGTTGATCCTTAGTGAATTAAAAAAAGTTATAAAAGAACAAGATAAGGATGCTAGCAAAAAAGCTGCAATTACTAAGCTTTATAATGCAATTTCTGGTAGAGCTTCCGAAGATAAACTAAGGCTTGAAACATATGTGGTTCAAAATTATTTAGAAAAAATTCTTGATTATGCTAACCTTCATTTTATTAATCAGTTGTCAAACAATAGATATCGATTTGAACTTGCTGGCGAGGGAAATAATCGACGAATGGATCATGGCTTAGATATTAATATTTATGATAATGAAACAGGGGCGACTCGTTCAGCTGATACCTTATCGGGTGGAGAAACATTTATAGCCGCATTGTCAATTGCTTTGGCTTTAAGTGAAGTCGTACAAAATACAGCTAATGGTGTCCAAATAGAAGCACTATTTATTGATGAAGGATTTGGTTCTCTTGACCAAGAAACATTACAAAAAGCGATGCAAGCTCTTGAACAAATTGGTGAAAATAGATTAGTTGGAGTAATTAGCCATGTAGAGGAAATGAAAGCAACTATTGGACAACAAATTATCATAAATAAAATGGGGGATGGTAGAAGTAATATTAAACCTGTTATTAAATAATTTTTTTTATGCTAACTAAAAATGATGTAATATTTCTATTTCAGTTGTAGCTTTGTGTTCAAGTAAATGTTATAATTACTCTAACGTATAAGAGTTATAGGAAGAAGCAATAAGGGAAATTGTAAATTATGAGGGAGTTAAAGGATTTTCTGCCACTTGGGAGTGTAGTTTTACTTGCTGGTGGAAGTGAAAAATTGATGATCATTGGTTATAAGCAAGTAGGGTTAGATTCAAATAGTGAGCTAGACTATTCAGCAATAGTAATACCAGAAGGATATAAAGATCTCAAATCAATTCGTTATTTTAATCAAGAAGAAGTTGTTTATATTTTTCAAATGGGTTTTTTAGATAATTAATTGAAAAGATTATGGAGTTAGTTCTATGAAAAGGCAGGGGTTTTATATCTTTTGCTTTTTTTTATTGTTTACAATTACTGTTGATGGCAAAAAATAAGAATTTTTGTATGTCTAAATCTTTTTATTTCGCTTTAAAAAAAATACAACAAATATTATTGGATTCTTAATGAAAGAAAATAATTTGTTTATAGCAATTATTAGGTTGATATTGGGCTTTTACTCGATTTTTTAACAATTATGAATAATTATTCATTATAGGAAGTGAGTTTTTGATGAATAAAAAACTATTTGTCTATAGTGTAATCTATATAAAACTCTTTATCAGATAGGAGTTGTGTCTTAAAAAAATATCAAAAAGGAAACTATTTATAAAAGCGAATTATGAATAATACTTCCAAAGACTTGAATTATTATTAATTTAAATGTATTATGTTATTGTGAAACAATTTTATTTTAAACGAAAAGGAATCAACTATGGAGAAACTTAAGAAAGAAAATCTCAAAGAAGTAAACACTCAATTTCGTACTTGGAAATCTGGTAAAACTTGGCTTTATAGTTCTGCAGTTATTGCATTTATATTAGTAGGTGCTTTAGGAACTGAACTAGACGTACATGCAGATGGACAAGTTCTTAGTTCAGCGGGTGCTACTGGGACGGAAAATACCGCAACCGGAGGTTTAGGATCTAATGCCACCGCAGGCGCTGATAATGCCTCATATGCTAATTCACTGCAAAGTTCAATCACTTCTTCAAATATGGTGGTTGCTAGTAGTTTAGCAGCTACCTCAAGTGTGGCTAGTTCTACAACTGTAACGAGTACGAGTAACGTTGTTTTAAGACAAGATGGAACTTCAGTAATTTCAAACTCTTTAGGCTCTACTGCAGCTCCAACAGGACTTCCAGAAACTAAAAATACAACTAATACTGACGGAACTTATAGTGTTAATAGTTCTGTTAACAGAGTTGATTCCTCAGCCTCACCAGCTTTAGGAGTTACAAATAGCACAGCATTGAATAATAATGGGGCAATACAAGCTGGTAGTAGTGCAAACTCTTCAACATCATTTGATATTAAGCAAACTCAAATAGTACCTTCAGGAGAACCAGCTAATGATATTCTGTCTGGGGGGAATTATTCATGGACAGTTGAAGCCCCTTCTGATTTAGTAGAGGCTGGTCTATCAGTAGCAGATACCAAAGTAATTTATGTAGCAAATCAGGAATCGACAGCTAATTTACAAGGGACTACAACAACTCTCGCTGTAAAAAATAATGCAACGGCACAAACAATTGGTGGTTCTTATCAAATAATAAATGAAGGAGCTCAAAGTTACTATCCGAACAATGTGGTGGGAAGTGAAGGGTTTGTTCAATCAACTTCTACAACTGCAAAAAATTCTGCTATTGCATCCTCGATTGCTGATTTGTCAAAAACTACTAGTTCTATGGCGATTGATTATGCTTCATTGTCTGCCGCAGAATCACAAGCAATTGCAGTGGGTGGATTTAATGCAAGTGCGGCTTCTTTACTTACACAGATGACGAATCTATTGACTAGTATTACTGCAAATAGTACAGCCATTGCTTCAATGCAAAATATGATGAGCGCAGAAGAAACTGGCTATATCGTCACTTCAGCAGCCAGTACTGCAATGGTTAGCATTCAATATACTGCTGACTCAAGTACGACAGAAGCTTTAGCTAATACTCTTGGAGGTGCAGTAGGAAGTGTGGCTTCCCTTGTAAATGATATAGCTGCAGGTGCGGGCTCTGCTTGGGTTTCAACTACTGATACAATCAATCAAATTTTGAATGGTAACTTAGCTTCCTCTCTTGCAACATATTTTACTGGTGCTTTAGAGGCAGTTATTGATCCAGCTGTAAGTGTTCCAGACAACGTCCTTAAGTATGTTGGACTCTCAGCAACAGATTATGTGAATGGAATTATTTCAAGTTCAGTAAATACTATTCTTTCGCCTTTTAACCAGTTGTCATTTAATTCTATTTTAAATGGCGGTCAACAACAACTTAATAATTTAATTACTACAGTTTTAGGTACTGAAATATCTATTCCAAATCCACTTACTGGAGGAGCACTTTTCTCTGGACCTACTATTGGTGAACTTTTAAAAATTAATCCTACTAGTTTTGAACAAGGAATTTATAATGTTGCTACTCAGATTCAGTATATAACTACAGTTGCAGCGACAGCTTTACAACAGTATGGTAATAATGTTCAGTTTGCAATAAATTCTATTAATGAATCTGGAAAGGTATTGGCAAATGCTAGCTCCCCAACGAGCGGAATATTTACTGAAAATTACCTTGCACCAGTTGTTGATAACGGTGATGGTACCTTTACCGTTCAAGGAAGTGGTCATGGCTTTATTACTGCTGTAGCTAACTGGGCAACTAATCTTGTGACAAATTATACCCAATCAGTAGGTAATGAACTGGGAACGATTGTTACTCTACCAAGTTCGATTACAAATCTATTTGATGATTACTCAAGTAATACTTCTTATACAGGGCTTGCTATTGTAGATAACTTTTTGAATGGTATACTCAATACAACCACGGCAGCTTATAGTACCGCTTTAAAAGGATATAATTCTATTGTCCAAGGATTACAAGCAGATATTACAAATAGTTTAACAAGCGGAACTAATAGTATAGGGTATTCTTTAGGTCAAACTTTAGCAGGAATAGGCAATATTGCTAATTTATCAAATTCTGCTATTGCTGGTTCAATACAAGGAAATTTAAGCAGCCCACTTGATGCTAGCCAATTTGGTATTGGTGTGATTGATGGTGTTCTCAGCCTTGGTGGGAATGTTGGTGCAAATGGTACAGGAACAGCTGCTATTCCTACAATAACAGCATCTGCAACTATGACAGTTGGGTTTACAGCACAAGACCCAAGCAGTCAGATTAGTCAAAACCTTGCATACGAAAACTATTATTATCAAGGTCAAAAAGCTGTTACAGGATTAAATCAGGATGGTATGTTTGTACCCGAAACGTTTGTAGTTAAACCAACTTTAAATGGAGCAACTACAACAATGGGGACTGCTGCAGCATCTACGCAAGGAGGGAATACTGCGGGAGTAAGTTTAAACAGCGCTCCTACACAGGCTGGTTATACAACAATTGTCTATCAAATGAACAATGAAAATATTAACCCTATAATTGCTCCAACTAGTGCTGTAACAATTACGACCCAATCTCAAACCGTATTTGTTGGGGATCAATATTCTCCAGATGCTGGCTTCGTTTCTGCAATTATCACTGGAGGTAAGAGTTTATCATTTGATGAACTCAGTGTATCTGGATACGTTAATACAAACTCAGTCGGAACTTATACAGTAGATTATAGTTACATTGATCCTATAACTGGTAAAATTTATAAATCATCTGCGCCAGTTTATGTTGCTTCTGGTAATCACCAACTTGCGGGAGCGTATTTACAAGGACAAATTTATGCGGATGGAAACCAACTAGCCTATGATTTTGTTCAAGTTGAAAATGATATGATGGACGCAAATACTTCTCAACCTACGGAAGGGACCCTTTATGACAGCCATACAGGTAAAATTATTGCTACCGCCCATGGAAATATGGTAGTTGATAATATCGGTTCTGGTCATGTTGTTTTGACTTATAACTTTGATGCTTCAAGTATTCCTGTGGGAGACATATTGACAAGTACAGTTACTTTTGCCGACCCAATTACTCTACCTGGGTCAGGAAGCTTGACGGTTGTTGCACCAAACAATTCAAATAGTTCTAGCACGACAAGTAATAGCAGTAATGTTGCATCTAGTTCTAATAACAGTGCTGAAAGTTCTAGTGCAACTAATAATTCAAGTATAGCTAGTAGTTCCTCAAGTTCTATAAGTAGTTCAGCTGCAACAGGAGGTGTAACACTTCCTGGTGAAGGATCACTCACGGTTGTCCCTCCTACCGGAACCACAGATCCAGGAGTAACTGGTCCAACAGGTCCTGAGGGTAAAGAGCCAGATATTAGCATTGGAGAAAATGGTGATTGGTATATTGATGGAAAAGATACGGGAGTTTCAGCACAAGGGCCAGCAGGTGTAGCAGGTAAAGATGGTGCCGATGGTCAAAATGGTACAAATGGTACAAATGGTAAAGACGGAGAAAGTCCAACACTTACAATTGGAAA
>NZ_JACVUB010000016.1:0-13918 GCF_016517475.1 Lactococcus sp. S47 | reverse complement strand
ACTAAACTTGTCAAGAATTAACTGTGACTTTTACGACTTTTTTTATCTTACATCCGGAAACCCCCACGGTTGTCATGTTCTCTGATGTACAGTTTTTTATAGAAAATGTAATTTTTTTGTTTATTATTTTACCCTTTGGATATCGTAAAAGAGAATTTACAAATTTTCTAGGTATAAATTTAATACAAAAAAAACACTTCCGTATGGAAGTGTTTTAAACATTGATATATGAATAATATTAACGTTTTGAGAATTGTGATGCTTTGCGGGCTTTTTTGAGACCTGGTTTTTTACGTTCAACCATACGGGCGTCACGTGTAAGGAGTCCAGCGCGTTTCAAAGCACTACGGAAGTCTGGGTCTACTTGGAGCAATGCACGAGCAATTCCGTGACGGATAGCTCCTGCTTGACCTGATACACCACCACCATTTACGTTTACGAGTGTATCGTAGCTACCTTCTGTTTGTGTAGCTGCAAATGGTTGGTTGATAACGAGACGCATGTCTGCGTGTGGGATGTAGCTTTCTACTTCACGTCCGTTAACTGTGATTTTACCAGTACCAGGTACGAGACGTACGCGTGCTACTGCATTTTTACGACGGCCTGTGCCGGCATATTGTACTTGTGCCATTATGTTCGTTCCTTCCTGATTAAATCAAACCTGTGATGTCAAGGACTTCAGGTTTTTGAGCTGTATGTGTGTGTTCTGCGCCAACAAACACTTTAAGTTTCATGCCTTGAGCACGTCCAAGTGTGTTGTGTGGAAGCATACCTTTTACTGATTTTTCAATCAAACGTACAGCATTTTTTTCACGGAGTTCACCAGCAGTAACTGATTTCAATCCACCTGGGTGAAGTGAGTGTGAGTAATATACTTTATCAGTTGCTTTTTTACCAGTCAATTTGATTTTTTCAGCGTTAACAACGATTACGAAATCACCTGTATCAGTATGTGGTGTGTATGTTGGTTTGTTTTTTCCGCGAAGTACGCTTGCGACAACTGCAGAAAGACGTCCAAGAGGAACATCAGTTGCATCGACGACGTACCATTTACGGTCAACGTTTTGAGCGTTAGCCATGAATGTAGTTTTCATCATTTTGGTTATTTTCCTTTTACTAGAATTTGTTTACAGCAGGTGTAAGAGTCCTGCAAAGTATTTTTGGGTTTCCGGGGCCACAAAAATGGGGTAAACAATACCGTTTATCATCATATCATATTATTCCTGGGTTTGTCAAGACATTTTAGGGATTATATCCCCTTTATTTACTTCTTTTCGTGGATTATGTATTTTTTAGTTTTATATCTTTTCAAATGTTTCTTTGTGGTTTTTGCTACAAGCATTATGGTAGCACTTCCATTTGAACTATGATAGACTTTTTTAAAAGGGGTTTATATAATACAAGTCCTTTTATTCAGTTAGCCCTCGGAAATTTGGGGGATTTATATAGAAAATAGGAGCTCAATGATGTTTTTAGCAATTAATGAAATTAAACATTCAAAATTAAGATATGCTCTCGTAATTGGTGTCATGTTTTTGATTTCCTATCTTGTGTTTTTCTTATCTGGTTTGGCCTATGGTTTGGCTCAAGAAAATAGAATGGCAGTTGATAAATGGAAAGCAACTGATATTTTTTTATCTGAGAAAGCCAATGATTCTCTCAATATGTCAATGATTGATTCAGATATTGCCAGCCAGGTGAAGGCGAAAGAAAAGGCAGTTCTCACTCAAACTGCTGGGATTATTTATGATGCCAATGATGAAAGTAAAAAAAATAATGTCAGTTTTTTTGGAATTAATTCAAATGAATTTTTAAATCCCAATGTTATTGAAGGGAGGGATTTTAAAAATAAGAGCGAGGTAGTAGCTGATATTAGTTTTAAAAATCAATATGATTATAAACTTGGTGATAAAATTAAATTAGCAACCAATAATGAAGTATTGACTATTGTTGGTTTTACAGATAGTGCTAAATTTAATATTTCACCTGTGCTTTATACTTCTTTAGATACTTTCCAACAAATTCGTTATGGTTCAAATTCCAATTTTCAACCTAAAACTACTTACAATGCTATCGTCACGCGCGGAAAAATTAGCCAACAGCCTAAAGGGCTCCAAAAATTATCTATCAGTAAATTTATAGATAAACTTCCTGGTTATAGTGCACAAGTTTTGACCTTTGGTTTCATGATTGGCTTTCTAGTGGTTATTGCTGCGGTTGTCATTGGAATCTTTATTTATGTTCTGACAATGCAAAAAATAGCGATTTTTGGTGTAATGAAGGCTCAGGGAATTTCCAGTCGCTTTATTAGTAAATCTGTCATTGCTCAAACTTTTATTTTAGCTTTTAGTGGTGTATTAATTGGTTTGTTAGCCACTTTAGGTTCTGCGTTAATTTTACCGGAAGCTGTTCCTTTTCAAACAAATCTCCTCTTCTTTGGAGTGATTACCCTTTTAATGATTGTGGTTGCAATTGTGGGCGCTTTGTTCTCTGTCAGAGCAATTGTCAAAATTGATCCACTAAAAGCGATTGGATAGGAGAAATAATGAAAGCTATTGAATTAAAAAATGTCAAAAAATCTTTTAAGGATGGGGATGAAACAATAGAGGCTTTAAAAGAAACTAATTTCTCTGTTGATAAGGGTGAGTTTGTGGCAATCATTGGGCCTTCAGGTTCTGGAAAAAGTACCTTACTTACTATTGCCGGCGGACTGCAAAGTCCTTCTTCTGGGGAAATTTGGATTAATGGCCGAGCTTTAAATGAAAAAAAGGAGAAGGCACGCGCTAAGGTTCGTTTTGAAGAAATTGGTTTTATTTTACAAGCTTCTAATCTCGTGCCATTCTTAACGGTTAAGAAACAACTTCAATTGGTTGACAAGGTAAATAAGGCAAAAGAAAATAGAGCGGGCTTAGACTTACTCAAGCGTTTAGGGCTTGAAAAATTGGTGGATAAATATCCCGAGGAACTTTCTGGTGGAGAACGCCAACGGGTAGCTATTGTTCGTGCTTTATATAATGACCCTACAATCATTTTGGCTGATGAACCGACCGCAAGTTTGGATACTGAAAAAGCTTATGAAGTGGTTAAAATATTAGCTAAGGAAGCAAAAGAAAAAAATAAGGCAACAATTATGGTCACTCATGATTTACGTTTGGTTGATTATTGTGACAAAGTTTATCTGATGGAAGATGGGCGTTTAAGTGAGAAAGTTGACTAAGTTTGAGGTCTTCGTATTTAGAATATGAAGACTTTTTTCATTATTTTACAACATGTTTGCTATAATAGATTCTAATAAGAAATTATTTTTAATAAATGGTCGGATTCTTATTCTAGAATAGCTAATTTATGGTAGAATGTTCTTATGAATATTGTTCTAAAATTAGAGACTAAAGAACGCCAACAGCTCGCTGAGAAATACAAATCCTATGAGCAAGTTTCCAAAAATCCTTACATCACTTTTTTTGCCAAGGTTGGGAAAACTTCTATCTCGGTTTATACTTCTGGAAAAGTTGTTTTTCAAGGAAACGAGGCTGAAAAATTAGCGAGTGACTTTGGTCATATTGCTCAAGTCGTTCCTCAAAAACAAACAAATCTTATTGGGACTGACGAGGTGGGCAACGGGTCATATTTTGGTGGTTTAATGGTTACTGCTAGTTTTGTCAGTGAAGAAAACTTGAATTTTCTAAAGGAAATTGGAGTCGCTGATTCTAAAAAATTAACTGACGAAAAAATTTGTCAAATTGCTCCAAAATTGATTGATAGAATTCCACATGTTGCTTTAGTGGTTGAACCTGCCAAGTATAACGAGGTGATTGCTTCTGGTTATAATGCTGTCAGCATTAAAGTTGCTCTCCATAATCAAGCCATTTATCTTCTTGAAAAACAATTAGGTCATAAGCCTGAAAATATTGTTATTGATGCTTTCACAACGGAAGCAAATTATAAAAAATATGTTAATAAAGAGCAAAATCATCCGCTGACAAAGGTAACTTTACTGACAAAAGCTGAAGATCAGTTTCTGGCTGTTGCTGTCAGTTCAATTATTTCTCGTTATCTTTTTTTAGAGAATCTAAAAAAATTATCTAAAGAATCAGGTTTCACGTTACCCAGTGGAGCAGGAAATTTATCTGACAAAATTGCAGCACAAATTATCAAAAGTCAGGGAGTTGATACTCTGAATCAGTTAGCAAAACTTCATTTTGCTAATACACAAAAAGCGATTAAAATCGCTCAATTATAGAAAGTAAAATTATGATGAAATTTTTAAAAGAGTGGGGATTGTTTCTCTTTATAATTATCGCTATTCTTCTCTCACGTGTCTTTCTTTGGTCACTTGTTGTTGTGGATGGTCATTCAATGGACCCAACTTTAGCTGACAAGGAACGTCTGGTTATTGTAAGAAAATCAACCATTAATCGTTTTGATATTGTTGTTGCCAAAGAAGAAACAGCCGATGGTTCAACTAAAGATATCGTGAAACGTGTCATTGGAATGCCTGGAGATACTATAAAATTCGACCACGACCAACTCACAATCAATAACAAAGTTTATCCAGAAAATTATCTCAAAGATTACCAAAAGCAACTTGCTGACGGTCAGTTGGAAAAAACTTACGGTAAGTATCCTTTAACAAATGCACTCAGTGAACAAAACCGCAGTTTGTTTGTTAGTTTAGCTCAAAGTACCAAAGCATTTACCACTGACAGCACTGGTAATCCAACCTTTACAGTAAAAGTTCCTGAGGGACAATACTTCCTGATGGGAGATAATCGGGTAGTTTCTCAAGATAGTCGCGCAGTTGGAACTTTCAAACGTTCAGCAATTGTTGGTGAAGCGAAATTACGAGTGTGGCCACTCAACAAAATTTCTTTCTTTTAAGTGAATAAATAGAAAAAGTTACTGACAGAATATCCTGTCAGTAACTTTTTATTTGTCATTAAATATATTTCCCAATTGAACATCAATTGAGCGGTTAGCAATGTCAATTCGATCAACTTTCAAGATTGATTTGTAATCATCAATCAATCGCTCACCTTTAAATGGTCCTTCAAGAAAAACAGCAACACCAGCAAGTAAACAATCAAATTCATGAACAAGACTTCTCATTCCATTGATTGTTCCTGCGCCTTTCATGAAGTCGTCAACGATCAAAACATTTTGACCAATTGAAAGGCTCCGTTTGGATAAAGTCATATTTTCAACACGAGAGCTTGAGCCTGACATATAATTTACATTAAGCGTTGCTCCTTCGGTCACTTTAGGGTCACGACGAACAATTACGAAAGGAACATCTAGAATCTCAGCAACTGACTGAGCAATTGGAATCCCTTTTGTGGCAATAGTCATGACGACATCAACTTGCTTTTCATGATACTCATGAGCAATAATTTGACCGATTTTACGAAGATTTGATGGAGTACCCAAAATATCTGACAGATAAATATATCCTCCAGGTAAAATTCGATTTTCTTCACGTAAAAGTTCAGCAATTTCCTGACTCATTTCCAACGAACGTTCGTCAGTAATGTAAGGCGTAAACCGAACTCCTCCAAGGCTACCTGGGAAAGTTTCAACCAGACCTACTCCTTGGTTTTCAAAAACACGTTTGATAAATACTAAATCTTCTGAGATAGATGATTTGGCTACCTCATAATGTTTACTTAATTCATTTAAATTTAGCATTTGATTGGGATGATTAATTAAAAAATTTGTAAAATCAACTAAACGTTCGTTTCTTTTCATTTATTATCTCATCTCCTATTTGATAAGCTTATTATAGCATGGCATTTCCGAACATTCAAGTTTCACATGAAACAATTTTACTGACAGATTTCAGATTCATAAAATATTTTTCTGTCAGTAACGTTTCATTTTAAAATGAAAATAAAAAAAGCAGTATCACTTAGATATTGCTTTTTCACTTTTAGGAGTAAAGTTATGAAAAAATTTTTTTGGAATAAATATATTATAGCTTCACTGACTTAATGGTTCATTAAGTCAAGATAAAGTGAAACTAAACCAAAGAAAATCTTATCAGTAAAAAAATAACCTGTCAGTACTGACAGGTTATCTCATATTATTAAAATTAAAGCTTAGTCAGCGTTACGGCCGTTTTTAGCAATAATTTCTTCTTGTACTGATTTAGGTACGTCTGAATAGTGGTCAAATACCATCATGAAAGTACCACGTCCTTGTGTAGATGAACGGAGAGTAGTTGCGTAACCGAACATTTCAGCAAGTGGAACGAAAGCATTAACGATTTGTGATTTACCGTGAGCTTCCATTGAGTTAACTTGACCACGACGAGCAGTCACGTGACCCATGATATCTCCAAGGTTTTCTTCAGGAACAGTGATTGTAACTTTCATCATTGGTTCAAGAATTGCTGGTTTCGCAGTTTTAGCAGCTTCTTTCATTGCAAGAGAAGCGGCAACCTTGAAGGCAGTTTCTGATGAATCGACATCATGGTATGAACCATCATAAAGTTTAGCTTTAATGTCAACCATTGGGTATCCAGCAAGGACACCGTTAGCCATAGTTTCTACCAAACCTTTTTCAACGGCTGGTACAAATTCACGAGGAACGACACCACCGACGATAGCATTTTCAAATTCAAATCCAGCGCCTTCTTCGTTAGGTGTGAATTCGATCCATACGTCACCATATTGACCTTTACCACCTGATTGACGTTTGAAGAATCCACGTGCTGAAGTTCCAGCGCGGAATGTTTCACGGTAAGCAACTTGAGGCGCACCAACGTTTGCTTCAACTTTGAATTCACGTTTCATACGGTCAACAAGAACGTCCAAGTGAAGTTCACCCATACCAGAGATAACTGTTTCACCAGTTTCTGGGTTTGTTTCAACACGGAAAGTTGGATCTTCTTCAGCCAATTTTTGAAGGGCAACACCCATCTTATCTTGGTCAGCTTTAGTTTTAGGTTCAACCATCAATTGGATAACTGGTTCTGGAACTTCAATTGATTCAAGGATGATTTTAGCTTTTTCATCTGTCAATGAGTCACCAGTTGTTGTATTTTTCAAACCAACAGCAGCAGCGATATCCCCAGCATAAACTGTTTGGATTTCTTTACGAGTGTTAGCGTGCATTTGAAGAATACGTCCGATACGTTCACGTTTACCTTTTGAAGTATTCAAAACGTATGAACCAGCATCAAGTGTACCTGAGTAAACGCGGAAGAATGAAAGACGTCCAACAAATGGGTCAGTCATGATTTTGAAAGCAAGAGCTGCAAATGGTTCTTCATCTGAAGCTGGGCGTTCGTCTTCTTCGTCTGTATCAGGGTTAACACCTTGGATAGCAGGGATATCAAGTGGGCTTGGAAGGTAGTCAATAACTGCATCAAGCATCATTTGAACACCTTTGTTCTTGAAGGCTGAACCAGCAAGCATTGGGTAGAAGTCAACATTGATTGTTGCTTTACGGATAGCAGCTTTAAGTTCTGCTTCTGGAATTTCTTCACCAGCAAAATATTTTTCCATGATATCTTCATCGAAATCAGCAATTGCTTCGATGAGTTTTTCACGCCATTCGTTTGCAAGTTCTGTGTATTCTTCAGCATTGAAATCCAAAGCTGCCAACTCAGCGTTAAATTCGTCTGAACCTACAACAGTTTCTTTAATATCTGTACCAAGGTCGTTAGTATAGATTTCAGATTTCATAGTTACCAAGTCAATGATACCGATGAAGTCATCTTCTGCACCAATTGGAATTTGGATTGGATGAGCATTAGCACCCAAACGATCTCCCAAAGTAGAAAGTGAGTAGTAGAAATCAGCACCGATTTTGTCCATTTTGTTAGCAAAAACGATACGTGGAACACCGTATTCAGTCGCTTGACGCCATACAGTTTCTGTTTGTGGTTCAACACCTGATTGAGCATCAAGAACGGTAACAGCACCATCAAGAACACGGAGTGAACGTTGTACTTCAATTGTGAAGTCCACGTGACCTGGTGTGTCAATGATATTTACGCGGTTACCTTTCCATTCAGCAGTTGTTGCTGCAGATGTGATTGTGATACCACGTTCTTGTTCTTGCTCCATCCAGTCCATTTGTGATGCACCTTCGTGAGTTTCACCGATTTTATGGATTTTACCAGTGTAGTAAAGAACACGTTCAGTTGTTGTTGTTTTACCAGCATCGACGTGGGCCATGATACCGATATTACGTGTATTAGCAAGTGAAAATTCGCGAGCCATTTTGTTCTCCTATTTGATTTTAGTTATGAGAATTTCTCATTAGTTTTATTGTATCAAATTAATGTTAAAAAATTAAAACAAAACCGAGCAGGCGAGGAGCCCAAGCCCGGTAATGTTCGTTTTTACATCAATTCGATGTTACTTTACAATCTTTAAGACTGATCGTAAAATTTATTTGCTAAGCAGAAACGAGAAAGAAGGTTCCGAAGCGTACTAGAGTACGCGAGGGTCCTTCTAACGAAGCAGCTGCAACGCAAATAGATTTTACCAGCGGAAGTGAGCGAACGCACGGTTAGCTTCAGCCATTTTGTGAGTATCTTCACGTTTTTTGACTGCTGCACCTGTGTTGTTAGCTGCATCCAAGATTTCTTTTGCAAGACGATCTTGCATTGTGTGTTCACCACGGTTACGAGCGATTGTTACCAACCAACGAAGTCCAAGAGTTGTACGACGTTCTGGACGAACTTCAACTGGGACTTGATAGTTAGAACCACCGACACGACGAGCGCGAACTTCAAGAACTGGCATGATGTTTTCCATAGCAGTTTCGAAGACTTCGAGTGGGTTGTTTCCAGTAGCTTCTTCAATTTGTTTGAAGGCACCGTAAACGATTTGAGCCGCAACACCACGTTTACCATCAAGCATAACGCGGTTGATAAGACGAGTTACGACGATTGAGTTGTACATTGGATCTGCCAAAACTTCACGTTTTGGGGCACGATTTTTACGCATTCTTACTTATCTCCCTTCTTAAGCTTTTGGTTTTTTAGCACCGTATTTAGAACGGCTTTGTTTACGGTCAGCGACACCTGCTGTATCAAGTGCACCACGAACGATATGGTAACGTACCCCTGGAAGGTCTTTTACACGTCCACCACGAAGAAGTACAACACTGTGTTCTTGGAGGTTGTGTCCGATACCTGGGATGTACGCTGTTACTTCCATAAGGTTTGAAAGACGTACAC
The DNA here is from genome assembly GCF_016517475.1 of Lactococcus sp. S47. NCBI lineage: Bacteria > Bacillati > Bacillota > Bacilli > Lactobacillales > Streptococcaceae > Lactococcus > Lactococcus sp. S47. The sequence continues at coordinate 4,731 of NZ_JACVUB010000016.1, read as the reverse complement.
GCGCGAATTTACGAAGCGCTGAGTTAGGTTTTTTAGGAGTCATAGTACCAACACGAGTTGCTACTCCACGTTTTTGTGGGCTTGCAAGTTTAGTTTGTACTTTTTTACGGCTGTTGTAGCCAACGTTCATTGCTGGTGATTTAGATTTAGTCACTTGAGCACGACGTGGTTTGCGTACCAATTGGTTAATTGTAGGCATTTTACTGTCTGCTTTTTGTATTTTTCCACATTTTTATGCGAAGCGATGAGAAATACAAAAGCATTCCTTTCTTTTTATTGGATGGCGAATCGCCAATTTTTTAGTCAGTATATGGTCGCTTAAGCCAAGTTCTGACAAGAAGTTTAGCAACTTATACAAGTTCTCCTGAGAGTCCAAAGTAAAAAGTACCGTTTAATATAATATCATTTTTTATAACAATTGTCAATCTATTTTTTAGAATTGATTTTGAAAAAATAAAACTATTTAATTATCTATCAAGTTTTGAATCTATTGTACCTTACGAATAGACTATGGTATAATCGAGTCATGAAAAAAATTGCAATTATTTTTTGTAGTTTCCTGATTAGTCTGTCAGTCCTTTCGGGCTTTTCTGTCAGTGCTGCTACGACTCCAACGACAAATGATTTTACAGTTGCTGCTAAATCAGCAATTGCTATTGATGCCTCAAGTGGTAAAATTTTATACGCGCAAAACGCTGATGATGCAAGCACTCGCATTGCCTCTATCACAAAATTACTGACAGCCTATTTAGTTTACAAAAATGTAGCTGAAAATAAATTGACTTGGAATACTAAAGTTCCTATTTCAGATTATGCTTATGAATTAACTCAAAATTCTAATGCTTCCAATATCCCCCTTGCTCAAAATGGTCAATATACTGTCAAAGATTTATTGAATGCTTTACTTCTTCCGTCAGCAAATTCTGCTGCTGTCGCTTTAGCTGAAAAAATTGCTGGTTCAGAACCAAAATTTGTTGATATGATGACAAAACAAATGAAAGACTGGGGAATTACTGACAGCCATCTCGTCAATGCTTCTGGCTTACCAAATGATGATTTAAACGGTCATATTTATCCAGGGTCTGGTGCTTCAGCAACAAACACAATGAGCGCAAAGGCTGTAGCAACACTTAGTTATCATCTTATTCAAGATTTCCCAGAAATTCTTCAAATCACTAAAAAAACAGAAATTCCTTTTGATACCGGCAATGAAGCAAAGATGACCTTAACTAATACCAATCAAATGCTTAGTGGTTTTTCTACTTCAAGAACTGGTGTTGATGGCTTGAAAACAGGTTCAACAAGTTTTCAAATTGACTGTTTTGCTGGAACAACAAATCAAAACGGTTTTAGAATCATTACGGTTGTTTTAGAAGCTACAGATCCTGCTGCTGACAACTCAACTCCTTTCACTCTCACAAATCAACTGATGAACTATGTTTATGGTCATTGGCGTACGACCAGTCTTGTGCAAAAAAATCAATCCTTAGATGATTTTAAAGAAATTACTGTGACTGATGGAAAAGAAAAATCTGTTCAACTCGTTGCTCCACAAAATATCACTCCCGTTGTTCCTTACGCTACAGATGGTAGTGCAGATACAAAATCACTGACAGTCAAATTCAGTAAGGAAAAAACAGCCTCCGTTGAAGCAACTGTGACTAAAAACCAAAAACTTGTCACTCTTTCTACTACAGTAAAGGATAGTTTAGGCTATCTTCCAAATTGTACCGCAGAACAAATTCCATTGGTTGCCAAGAAAACTGTCCCCCGTAGTAGCGCTCCAAAGGTTTTTTGGAATCATTTTGTAAATTTCGTTAATGAAAAACTCTAAAATTTTACTGACAGAAAAGCTGTAAGTAAATTAGCTTATAAAAAAAAGCCGTCAATTTACTGACAGCTTTTTTATTATCCTTTAGATTTTACAATTGCAAGTAAAATTGCACCTGTTACGAATAGAACAATCCCAATTCCAACATAAACCAATTCTTTTTTGGTTTTCTTTTCACCAAGGAAGAGAATTCCTCCAATAGTTGAAATGATGACACCTAATTGCGAGAATGAAAAGGCAATTGCGTTACCAGCAGCGCTTGCAGCCATAAGCATAAAGATATTACCTACACCCCACATTGCTCCAACAATCATATTTTGATAAACATATTTTTCCATTTTAATTTTGAAACGACCCATCACAAGTGCTCCAAAAATCATTCCAACTGACATTGGCAAGATAATTGTCAATGTATCAAAATGAACATTGAACCAAAGTACTGCTAAGTTATTGAAAAGAATAACATAGATAACATATCCCAAAGTTGAGTATGTTAAAGCAGTCAATCCTTTAGTATAATTACGTCCTTCTTCAACAACTGCATTTTCTGGGTCACGTTTAGCTGAGAAATAGAACCCAACTACCAAAACAGCCATCGCAATAAATCCGAGAATAAATTGAATTTGTTTTGTCCATTCGTGGAAAGCAAAAACCCCAATCAAGCCACCAATTACTAATTGACTCCCTGATGAAAGCGGACTTGCTACTGAAACACCCATGTATTTCATTGAATTAAACTGACCAAATTGTCCAATTGCCCAAAGCAATCCACCAATAAATCCAATTAAGAAAATTTGCCATGTCAACGTTGGCATGCGGAATAAGAAAACAATAAGTGCAAAAACAAAAGCGCCCAAAGTCATTCCAAGTGTTTGTTGTTTAGCATCACCACCAAATTTATTAGCTACAAATCCGATAGAACCCCAAGCAAACATTGGAACAAGCGCGAGAAGAACTCCTTGCATGTGTATATTTACCTCTTTAAAATAGTTTTTTTACTTAAAAAAATAAGCATTTCTCTATTTTACTCTTTTTTTTGGAAAAAACAAGAGATAAAAGAATACATAAGATTCATAACTGTTCAAGTAAATTTATTTTCTTTTTTCGATTAGGACTAAAATTGGCGGCGTATGAATTTGGTTAAGAGGTGCATAAGAAGTCACTTCCCAGTCCTTTTGTGGCAAACTAGAAGTCCACTTAATAACGGCATCTTTTTCTTCCATTCCCCCCTCATGACCGTAATAAATCATAATCGCAATTCTTCCACCTACAACTAACTGATTAGTCAAAGCATCTAGAGCAGTCAAAGTGGTATCAGCTTTTGTAACCACACTTTTATCAGTTTTTGGTAAATATCCAAGATTAAAAATAGCTGCTTTGATTGGCTCTTTGACATATTCAGAAAGCTTTTCATGACCAGACAAAACTAGATTTACTGACGGCTCTGTCAGTAAATTCGAGAGATTTTTTTCAAATATTTGATTCTTTATTCCAGCATCATCTAAACGTTTTTCAGTTGCATTTAGCGCTTCTTCTTGCACATCAAAAGCATATACATTCGCCCCTAATTCCGCTAAAAATTGAGTATCATAACCATTCCCCATCGTTGCATCCACCACAACATCATTAGTTTTGATGATATCTTTCAACATCCAGTGAGCCATTTCTAACTGTTTTAACATTTATTTCCTCATCACTTTCTAATTATTTTTATATACCAATTTCAGTTTTACTGACAGATTTTCAATTTCTTTCCTATTATAACACCAAATTCAATAAAAAAGAGATGAATAAAAATTCACCTCCTGTCAGTTAAAATGTAATTAGATCACTAATCCGAACATCTTTACAACCTTGAACACTTCCTCGCCGTTCCATTTCAGCATCAATACTATTCAAAACTTCCCACTTTTTTAAAGACCACATAGGTCCAATAATTAAATCCCGCGGAGCATCTCCTGTTAAACGATGAATAACAATTTCTTTTGGAATCATCTCTAGTTGGTCACAAATCACTTTTACATATTCCTCTTGCGACATCAGCTGTAATTTTCCTTCATGATAATCACGTTGCAAACGAGTTTGCTTCATCAAATGAAGTAAATGTAATTTCACACCTTGAATATCAGAATCTAAAACCATTCTTCGAACATTTTCTAACATCATCTCACTAGTTTCACCAGGTAAACCATTGATTAAGTGAGTACAAACATTAATATTATGAACCCTCAATCGCTTCACGGCATCTACATAGGTTTCATAATCATGAGCTCGATTAATCAAATCTGATGTTTCTTCATAAGTTGTCTGCAGACCCAAATCAATCCAAACTTCCATTCGACGATTTAATTCTGCCAAGTAATCTACAACGTCATCTGGTAAACAGTCAGGACGAGTACCAATTGAAATACCTACAACATCTGGTTGGTTTACCGCTTGTTCAAAACGCTCTCTCAGTACTTCAACAGGGGCGTGAGTATTAGTGAAATTTTGAAAATAAACAATATATTTCTTCACTCCAGGCCACTTTTTATGAAATTGAGCCACTTCGGCAGCAAATTGGTCCGCAATTGGAGCTTCTGGCTCCAAAATCATGTCCCCTGAACCAGATACTGTACAAAAAGTACATCCACCGTGAGCAACCGTACCATCCCGATTAGGGCAGTCAAAACCAGCATCAATAGGAACTTTAAATATTTTTTCACCAAAATTGGTTCGCAAATATTCATTCCAAGTTGTATATCTCTTTTGCATTCTATATCATCTCTCCGTTTATCAAATTATATCAAAATTTCTTAAACATTTTCTATATTTATAATAAAAAAAGAGACCCGTAGGTCCCTTAAAAGCTGCGGATGTCAGACTCGAACTGACGACATCATGATTAACAGTCATGCGCT
>NZ_JACVUB010000015.1:0-19488 GCF_016517475.1 Lactococcus sp. S47 | reverse complement strand
CCTTATCTGTTTGTTCCCATGGCAATTCTACATCTGTACGGCCGAAGTGCCCGTAAGCTGCTGTTTGTCCGTAAATAGGACGGAGTAAGTCAAGCATTTGAATAATTCCTGCTGGACGAAGATCAAATACTTTACGAATTGCTGCTAAAAGTTCATCATCTGAGACTTTACCTGTGCCAAAAGTATCAACATTGATTGATGTTGGTGTCGCAACACCAATAGCGTACGAAAGTTGAATTTGCGCTTTTTCTGCAAGTCCAGCTGCCACAATATTTTTGGCTACATAACGTGCTGCGTAAGAAGCTGAACGGTCAACTTTTGTTGCATCCTTACCAGAGAAAGCTCCACCACCGTGGGGAGCATATCCACCATAAGTATCAACAATAATTTTACGTCCAGTCAAGCCTGAATCCCCTTGAGGACCACCAATAACAAAACGTCCTGTTGGATTGATGAAGTATTTAGTTTCATCATCTAAAAGTTCAGCTGGAATAACAGCCTTGATGACTTTATTAATCACATCATCGTGAATTTCTTCGTTTGTTGCTGACGCAGCATGTTGAGTAGAAATAACGACTGTGTCAATGCGTTTTGCTTTGCCATTATCATCATATTCTACAGTTACTTGTGATTTTGCATCAGGACGCAAGTATGAAATTTCACCTGATTTACGTAAATCAGCTAATTTTTTAACTAATTTATGTGAAAGTGAGATGGCGAGTGGCATATATTCGGCAGTTTCGTTAGTCGCAAAACCGAACATCATTCCTTGGTCACCAGCACCAATCAAATCAAGCGGGTCAACTAATTGGCCATTTTTATCGCGAACTTCTTCGGCTTCATTTACCCCTTGTGCAATATCGCTTGATTGCTCAACAAGTGAGACGTGAACGCCCACTGATTTATAATCAAATCCATTTTCGCTATCTGTATAGCCAATTTTTTTGATTGTTTCACGAACGACATGAGCAATATCAACGTAAGCTGATGTTGAGATTTCACCAAAGACATTGACCGTCCCTGTATATACGACCGTTTCACAAGCAACGTGTGCATGTGGGTCTTGTGCGAGAATGGCATCAAGAATGGCATCTGAGATTTGGTCTGCAACCTTATCTGGATGGCCTTCTGATACTGATTCTGATGTAAATAAATGTTTTTCTGACATTAAAAATGTCCCCCAATCTAAATTTTGGTTACAAGGCGTCTTTAAACTTATCTAATATTTGCTGACGAAAAACCTTCATAGGATAGCCGTTGGCGCTTCAGCGCTTACGGAGATGCTAGTATTTTCATCAGTAATTTTTAAAATAAATCAAATCCTTTCGGGACTCGTAACTCTCTTATTTTACCTCTTTTTTGGAAAAAATGCACTCTTTCCTTTACATGATTCTAAAATAAATCTACTGATAAATTTTAAATAAGTTGTCCTTATGATAATTCAAACCCGAAATGCTGAATGGTCTTGTTTTTCAACTTATCAATTGTCAAACTTAATGTTTTTTAAACATGTATTCGCGGGTCATTGGCAAACCTTGACCTGAAGCACCTTTAGTCAAAAGATATTGAACAACATCAATATTTCCAGCTTCAAAACTTGCAGCGCAGGCTTGAAGATAAAGTGTCCACATTCTTGCAAATGGTCTACCCATTTCTTTTTCTACTTCATCAAAAACTTCGAGATAATTTTCATTCCAAATTTCAAGCGTTTTTTGATAATGACGACGAAGAGGTTCAAGATCATCCATTTGCAAACCAGCAGTCATAATATGTTCAACATTTTCAGCGATATTTGGAATATAACCTCCAGGGAAAATGTATTTTTCAATAAATGGATCCACACCAGCACCGCGATGTTGTCCAGTAATACCATGAATCAATGCACGACCGTTTGGTTTGAGATAATCAGAAACTTTTTGGAAATACATTTCCAAATTTTCTTTCCCAACATGTTCAAACATTCCGACAGATGTAATGTAATCAAAAGGTTCTTCTTTGAGGTCACGATAATCAACCAAATAAACTTTCACTTTATCAGAAAGTCCCAAATCATCCGCTTTTTTGCGAACATAATAATATTGTTCTTCTGAGAGTGTCACTCCGACTGCTGAAAGGCCATATTCTTGAACAGCCTTAAACATCAAAGTTCCCCAGCCACAACCAATATCAAGCAAACGTCCCCCAGGTTTACTATTGAGTTTGTCCAAAATATGATGAACTTTAGCAATTTGTGCTTCTTCCAAAGTCATATCTTCATGTTCAAAATAAGCACATGAATAAGTCATCGTTGGGTCAAGCCATTTGTTATAAAAGTCATTCCCAATATCATAATGACTATGAATATCTTCACGAGATTGTTTTTGAGAATGATTTCCCAAAAGTTTTATCATTGATTTCCCAAAACCAGATTGGTCAGTTAAAAAGCTACCAGCCTTACGATATGCTGATGTAACAAGCTCTTGAATGCTCCCCTCAATTTCAATTTCTTCATTCATGTAAGCTTCAGCCAATACTAAGGTTGGCATTGAGCTCAATTCACTAAATGAGAATTTTTTATTAAAAGTAATGTGAACTTGCGTTTCTCCCTCACCATACTTTTCTGTTTTTCCATCCCAATAAGTTACTGCAATGGGGATATCGAAAGCAACTGCAAGTGCTTTGTTCAAAACTGTTTTTTCAAATACCAAGTTATTCTTCCCTTTCCTAACATTGTTCTAATAAAACTATACTCCGTAGATTATTGAAAGTCAAATACTTACTATCGTTAGATTTTTCTGAAAATTTTCATTGTCAGTAAATTGCTAAAGATTTTGCCCATAACCGAGGTCAGTCTCCTAGATTCTAGAAAATAGATAACTTTGAACTTGCGCAAGTGCAGAAACGTAATTTCCTAATTTTCCCTCTCGCTTGCAGTCGACTTCACATGGTATAATAAAAAAATGAACGACAAACTTGAAAAATCTATTATTTTACAAAAAAATCCTTGGCTGACTGATGTAAAAATTGTCGCTGAATCTGAATCAACTCAAAAAGATGCTAAATTAGACGGACAAGAAAATTGTCTTTATTTAACTGAAAGACAAAATAAAACTTATGGTCGTTTTGGCCGTCAGTATTTTGCTGCGCCGTCTGGCGGAATTTATATGAGTTTGTCACTCAAGCCTAAAGTTGAACTAGAAAAACTTCCAGAGTTCACTCTGCTGACAGGAGCTGCCATTGTGTCAGCAATCGAAAAATTAACTGACAAAAAGCCTCAAATTAAATGGGTTAACGATATTTATCTAGACGATAAAAAATTTGTTGGTATTCTTGCCGAAACATCACTTAATCCAACTCAAGAAGCACAAGTTATCATTGGTGTCGGAATTAATTTTTCTATTTCCCAATTTCCAACTGAAATCGAAGAAAGAGCCACTTCTTTATTTTATAATGAACAAGCAAGCATCAGTCGTTCGGAATTAATTGCCGAAATCTGGTCTGAATTTCATCGTTTATCAGAGGGTTCATTTTTCCAAATTTATAAATCTCACTCATTTATTCTCGGCAAACAAGTTGAATTTGTTCAATCTGGACAAACTTTTTCCGGAAGAGCCACAGATTTAACCCCTAAAGGTGAGCTTATCGTAAATTTAGATAATGGTCAGCAAAAAATACTTTCCAGTGGCGAAATCTCACTAAAAAAATGGACTTAATCAGTCCATTTTTTCAGTTATTATTATTATATTATATAGGAGGCCAGTTTTAGGTCATGGTGGACCAGAATTATTTTACTGACAGAACTTTCTGTCAGTAACTTTTTTAGAAATCTGACCAGTCATCTTCTTTTTCTTTTTCAACTGGTTGTGCTTCCTTAGTCTTACGACTTTTTGGTTCATCCCATGGATTTCCCCATTGGTTTGAATCTTGTTGATTTTGACGTCCTTTATCTTCATAACGACGTGCCCAATTATTCATTTTATCTGAATAACGTTCTGACCAACGATCCATTTTTTCATCAAAATGTTGCGCTTTACGATTCCATTTTTCTTGATAATCATCTTCTGAATCATCATAGTAATTTCGTGGTCTAGCACTTGGAATAATCCAACTTGCTACGAAATACAATGGAATCAATCCGCCCCAGCTTCCAAAAGCCAGAACAACAAATAGGATACGTAGAATCGTCACAACATCACGACCCAGACCAAAATATTCTGCAATCCCTGCAATGACACCACTGACTCTACGATTTGTCACTGATTTTGTTAATTGTCTTTGAGACATAATTTATCCTTTCTTCATAATCGTTGAATTAACCTTGTGACGGTGTCATCAATAGACTCGCAATCACATAAACAATGAGTAATGTTCCCCAACTTCCGAAAGTACCAAGCACAATCAGAACCCGAATTACATTAATTACTGTACGGCTCAAGCCAAAGTATTCACCAAGTCCCCCGACGGTTCCTGCGATGACTCGATTGCTACTTGATCTTTTCAGAGTTTTCTTAGCCATTTCTCACCTTTCTTTTCAAATTTACTGACAGAACTCTTATAAAATTTCTGTCAGTAAAATTTTATTCAGTTTCTTCTTTGTCAGTAGTTTCAGTATCTTTAAGCCAAATCGTTCCTGATTTTGTTTCAAATTCAAAGGTTAATGACTCAGCACCTTGACGGACAATCGCTGCTCCATTACGGCCAGCTTCAAAAGGACTATCAAGATTTAAACGTGTCTTATATCCGCCAAAGATTGTGCGAACATGACCAACCAAGCCCAAACTTTCTGGTACAGAAACTTTGATATCGCCATTCACATTTTTAAGATTTAATTTGTGAGCCGTTCCTGTTTTTTCGGTCAGCAAAATATTTCCGTTTACGAGTGAGACATCACCAGATTCAAAAGCAGTTGTAATTCTGATATTACCATTAACTCCAGTTAATTCTAAATCTGAATTCGTGCCATCAATTACTTTGATTTCACCATTCTTATTGTTAATCTTCAACTCATCGCTGTTTACTTCAAGCACTTCAGCATTTCCGTTCATAAGATTAATATTCATTTTTTGACTGGAAATTTTTTCAACTTTAAGTTCTGCATGAGGTGTATTAATCTCAATATTTTCATATTCTTTTACTGGTAAGTAAAGTTCAATATCCGCAGAAATTCGACCATTTGCTTCAATTTCAAGCACATCATCTTCAACTTCAAGTTTAGTTTTTTCAGCAATGTAAGCTTCTACATTACCATCTTCAACTGCCCCGTAAATTTTATATTCTACTTTTACATGGGCATTTTCACCCGGTAAAATATTTACTTTACCACTCTTAAGATTAAGATTAACATTTTTGAAATCTTCGTTGATATCTTTTTCTACAGTGTGAGAAATTGATTTAACCTTAGGAAATCCTTTTGAAAAATCAATATTATCATCAACAGATTTTGCAACCCCTTGGAAAATTTCTTTACCTCTAGCAAACAAACTTTCTGCAACATTTTTCATTGCATCAGGAAAATCTACATCGTGATTAACATATCCTTCTTTATCTGTATATGTGAATTCTTTGTTCTCAGTTTTATCATCAGAAGCTTCTCCATTCACTGAACCATTTTTTTCAAGTAATTCTAAAGCTTCATCTTCCGTGATAATTCCACGACGCATCAAATCCATAATTCTATCTTTTTTATTAGCCATTTTTTTAGATCCTTTCTCTGCTCATTCAAGCATTCAATATCTTAAAAACTTTTTTTATTGAGATTATCTTTATCTCGTACACTTATTATCTCAAACTTTTACCAAATAAAAATCAGCCTTTGGGCTGATTTTTAACATCTTCTTTTTTTAACTAAATAAAAGATTCAATACTCCTATTTTACTGACAGAACCACTAATTAATTTTGTCAGTAATTATTTAGGTTGAATATAAGTTGCCAAAGCAGCTACACCAGCAGAAATATGGCGTTCGCTGACAATATTATTACCTTTAACATTCATCTCTGAAACGAGAATAGAGTTATCTGAATAAACCTTTTCAACAAAAGCTACGTGACCATATTCTGAACTTGAACCAGCTACTCCTGGTGGGAAGCTAACAGCATAACCCTCAGTTGGAACAGTTGTTGTGAAATAACCTTGAGCTTGGGCATTAATTCCCCATTCTCCACCATTTCCCATATGTGTTCCAACGAGCCCACCTAATTGAATGATACGGTTATAAACATACTGTGTACAATTACCAAAAGCATAACTCTCAGCACCTGGATATTCTACCCCATTATATTCTGGATAAGCTGAATTATCTAATTTTGATGCCACCAATGGACTTTCAGGGATTTTACTATCTACGACTTGTGTTGTACTATCAACATTATCATAAGCATCTAATTTATATTCTTGAATAATTTCAATTAATTTTTGTGCATATGCTGGGTCAGTAGCAAAAATTCCTTGCAATGCTTGAGCCGCCTCTTGGTAAGTCTTAGCATGTGACTTCCATGCGCCAGCATAAATTTCTGAGTTCCAAGTTGTCCCTTTAATCATTAAATTAATATAATCATCCAAGGCTTGGTCATAGTTACTATAAACTCTAAAACTTTGTTCAATATAATAAGGATTATTTCCCGAAAATTCTTCCGTCTTAAATGAAATTGATTTTCCTAAATAAGCACCTGTAATATTGAAAATATTAAAATACTGCTGACTCATATTACTTTGACCAGAACCAGATTCTAAAATCGCCTGTGCCAAGATAATTGATGCATACAAATTATTCTTACCAGCTAAAATTCTCACGCGGTCTGCAATACTTTTAATAAAGGCTTCTGTACTAGAAGTATCAATTTTATCAATTGACTTAGCTGCTTCAATTGTTTTCAAAACAGGGCCAGCGTAAATAGAAGGAGTTGAATCTGCTGAAGAATTAGGAATTTGTGCTGCAGTTGATGTTTGATAGTAGGCATTATCCTGTGAATAATTAGAAGGTGCAACTGTAGAAGTTGATGCTGAAGGAGCTGTGGTAGAAACTGAAGTTGATGGTGCTTGAGTTGTTGTAGAGGAATTACTAGTTGAATTATTATTTGTTGATGAACTTGGATTACTTGGTTTTGATGTCGAACCTGAAGTACTTGGTTTTGATGATGAACTTGAATTACCTGTACTTGATGATGAGCTTGAGCTACCTGTACTTGATGATGAACTTGAGCTACCTGTGCTTGATGATGCATCTGAACTACTTCCAACAGTTACTCCATCAGCATGGCCAGCCACGCCAAAAGTCGTCATTCCTAAAATCAGCGCTGTTCCCGCAATAAATTTTTTCTTTTTTAAGCGCTTAGTTTTATCATTATTAGTCAATTTTAGTTAATCCTCCATGGTATGTATTATAATTTCAACATCATTTCTTTCAAGACATCTACTTTTACACAATTGTAACATTTAAAAACAAGCAAGTCAAATTAATCACTTTTATTTATTGAACACATTTCCATTTTTATTTAAAAAAATTATTATACGATATAGCTAGTAGCAAAATCATATAAAAAATGTCCTTCATAAGTGGCAAAGCCATGTTTAATCATATTTTATAATAAGTTGTTTATGACTTAGTTGAATTAACCCGTGCTCTCTCTAAAACAAATGACTACTATCGTCCCTAAAAAATATTCTGTTCTCTTTATCTTATATTTCTAAGTAAAATTACTAAAAAATAATATATTTATTACAAACTTAATAATGTAGAAAAATCAAATTCAGTCAAAAAAACCTTATATATCGTCCGCTCATATTTCACAACTCTTCTTATCTTGATCTAGGTAATATTTTAAAAAGGTAGCATTCGCATAAAATAGATTCTTATATTCATTTTTTTTTTTAGTCCCTCTCAAATGTCTTTTAAAGGAGAAATTTCAAATATCCTAAGAACAATTAATGAAGGAATTACTAGAGTACACTCTTTTGCTGTATAATAGTTCAAATCAATAAAGCTTATACCAGATTATTCGTAAATTAGACAAAATTTTTTTGTAAGACAAGCATTCTTCTGGCGCAATCAGGAATTCAATGTGCCAATTTGTTAAAATCAAATTTTCTTTCATCATTCTGTAAGCAATGATAGATTTCCAACAACCAGATAAAGTTTTTTACTAGCACATAATGGATAAAATCGAAATACTTGTTGAACATATATACTAAGATAGAACCTTATGCTATATCAAAGCAAATTGAAAAATAAAAAAACGTCCATCATAAATGACAAACGTTTATTTAATCATGTTTTTAAAGTTGATTAAGCTTTGTTTGCTGAACTTAGTTGGATTGGGTTGAATCCTTCTTTATTAAATGAAAATCTTGATTTTATAAGCACTTTTGATTTTAAATAAACGAGTATGATTTTTATAATTCTTCATATTTCTATTATTTTTGTGGCAGATTTGTGGCAAGAATTCTATTGTGGCAGACAAGATTCTATAAAAATTCAGTTGGAACAAGATTTGTACCCTTCCGAGTTTTTCTACTTGTTTCTGAAAATAAATATAAATTTCTTTTCGCTCTCGACATTAAAACATATAAAGTCTTTTCGGCTTCTCGCTTTCCTTTATCTCCATCATGGTAAACATTGTGCCAATTTGGAATATACCCTTTTAGCAATCCAATTCCTATAACAGTATGATATTCTTCACCTTTTATTTTATGAATTGTAGAGGCATTAATTCCTTTTTTGGGCTCATAAATGCTTTTAAAGCTTTCAATTCCTGTTTCTAAATTATTTTTTTCAATTCTTTCTCGTGCTTTTGAAATAAAATTTTCAAAATCTTTTTGTAAAGCTATTTTTATGTCGTCTTGAATTCCAAAATTTTCTATAAATTGAGATACAATATCTTCTAGATATTCTAGTCCCGTAGTCTTTGAGGAGGAGAAAGAGTTTAATAAATCCAATAAATCTATTTCTAAAAAATCATCGCCTTTTTCAATTCCATAATCACTTCTAAATATTTCAATAATTTCCGAAGCTATCTTTTTTCTTAACCAAACTTTTTTTCCTCTAGTAGTAAAAACAATAAAACTTATTTTATAAAATAAACTCAAATCATCTGGTTTTATTGGATAGATATCCTGAGAGCGAAAATTTGCATTTGGCAACAATTTTTTTAACTCTGTTACTAGAGAGGCTAAAATGAAATAATTTGGCGAAGCAATGCAAATTTCCTCTTCTTGAATTCCCAAAGATAGTTCCTTTAAAATAATATTAGATATAACTTCTGGCAATAATTCTTTTGATACAGAACTATCATATTGGATGATACTCTCTGACTTATCAGTATCATTTAGCAGACTTGATATAGAAAATGATTGTTGTTGATATTTTGAATAACATTCAATAATTTCTTGTGTAGACCTATAACAACCTACTAGAGTTTTGCTTTCAAACGTTTGGCACATCAATAATTCAAGTTCATCTTTAGATTTAGCAACTCCTCCCAGTCCTGTATAAATTGCTTGGTCCGTATCTCCAAAAAACGCAAATTTGATTGCAACGTTTGCTTTAGATAAACAACTTAAAATTTGATACTGATATTCTGTCGTATCTTGAAATTCATCCACATATATTGAACGAATAGTCTTTGAAATAATTTCAGCAACAGTTTGATTAGCTTCTAATATATTAAGTGCCACAGTGAGAATTAAATCAAAATCTATTTCTCTCTTCTGTTTCAATTTTATGTGATATGCCCTAACAATTTTTTTCTTATCAGGATCACTTTCAAGAATTTCACCTTGTGATGATAATTTCAAATTAAAATTATCAAAAGGATTATATTCAATCTCTAAACTTTCTGCACACTCTCTAATATATTTTGCTGACAAATATTCATCGATTATTTTAAAACCTTTTGCAATTCTTAAATTGTTAAAACCATAAGGGCGAATAATAAAAGTTAAGCAGAACTGATGGATAGTCCCTACCCAAACATTCGAATTATTAATTCCCATTTTTTGCAAGCGTTCTTGAATTTCTTCAGCAGCTCTACTTGTATATGTTATCGCTATAATCTTTTTCATTGAGTTTGGATAATGATTGCATAAATATCCTATCTTTCTTGTTAAAGTTCTTGTTTTTCCACTGCCTGGGCAAGCTGTAACATAAAGATTATTATCACAATCTTTAACGATATTTCTCTGTTCTGCATTTAGATTTTCAACAATTCTTTCTTCTAAATTATTATCCATCATTTTAACTACTCTTCCTACAAAGACTTCCATTTTTTAATAAAAGTAAACAGAGATACATAGTGACTTTCATTATTTCTTTCCGGTTTCATAAATTCTTCAACAGTACAATTTTCATCAGATATTCGATTAATTAATTTTTCTAAAAATTTTTCTGTAATTGACTCTTGAGATGCAAATACTAGTGCTTCGAGTATATATTCAGGAATAGAAAGTTCAAAATCTGCTTCAGATATCAAAACAGAGACTGTTACAGCAAGCCATCCTTTCCCAAAGTTTTCAGCTAACTTCAAAACTGATTCATTCCTTGTTTCATCACAATCACTTGATAGCTTCTCCTGCCACCCCCTTATAGCTGCATCCTTAACATATAAGTGTGACACAGCATTTTTATATAAATCAATATTTCTTCCAGTATTTGACATTTCAATTTCAAATGTAGTATTTGCAAAATATGGTTCTACCCAGTTATTAGAATTAAACATACTTTCTAGCTTTTTTTTTCTTTCCACGCCTTTTGTGCCAGCCTCTGATTTATAGAGTTTTGAACCAGATGGAACCGCTTGTACATCTAAATCTGTGACAATTGCACAGTACCTTTGAATTCGTTCATCTGAAAAGAGTGGAGCAATGTACTGAAAGGACGTACTCCCAATATTAATTACGCTTACACCAATTTCATCAAGCGAGATTTTTAAAACTTTCTTTATCAAACTTGGAATGATGATTTCTTCAGCATCTCCTTCAACCAAAATAACACCCTTTGAGAATAATAGTGCACTTCGCTTAGAGTCTAAATATCGTTCAATAGAATGTGTTAAATTTAACTTAATTCCTAAATTATCTTTTCCAAACTTATTTAAACCTTTGAAGGGTTGCATAGCTTTGGACTTACTTTCATGATTTTTAACAATATTCATTCTTGAAATTTCAGATGCTTCAGCGATATTTGGTGAATGAGTTGTCATTATTACTTGGGTTGTTTTATCTTTTATACCCAAATTTCTAAACAATGTTTTTTGAATATGGTGATGGATATGAGCTTCTGGTTCTTCGATTAACATGATGTTTAAAATTTCTCTTGTTGAAGTGAAATTGTATTCAACTATTTTGAGGGCAATAAAAATCATATTTAAATGACCTAATCCAAGAGAATTCATGCCTTCTTCATCTTCTGGATTCAAATTCAAGAACTTTGATAAAGAAACTAATTCATCTGAAATATTTGACGTCAATAATAAGTCTGGAGAGTAAATAAATCCAAGAATTTCAACCAACTTGCTATTGAGAGTACCTTGTACCCCTTTTAATTCAGCAATTTCTGCAATAGATAAGTTTAAATTTTTAATTTTTTCTCTGACTTTCTGTATATTATCCTCATCTATATTATTTTCTATTGAACGAACTATATTCCTAATTGGATTATTTCCCTTAGTCATCATCAACAAGACATCTCTTAATGCATCTACAAAAACAACCGATATATAGTTAGCTATATCGTTTATGTTTATTTTAGTGCCAATGACAGATTCATTGTTTTGACATTCATTTGGATCTGGCGCAGAGCAAGAGTCTAGGTCTCCAACAATAGATTTATAATTTTGTTCATCTGAAAAATCAATGCTACCTTTTGAAAGAAATAAAAATTCATAATCAGCTAACGATATAGTTTTTCTTACTGATTGAAATTTTTCAATATCATCAGAAGCTTCAAACAGTTCTTTTCTAACACTTTCAATAGGTCTGATAATTAATGAAATATTACCTGTATTAGTTGAGGTATTAGATAAATTAAAATTTAATTGCTCTAAACTTTCATCAGTATCTATATCCAGCATAATTTGAGAAATAATCTCTTTCGTAGCTTCTTCTGATGTCATTCCATCAAAATCAATACTAATAACTATCCAGTGCCCTCTCCAATCTCCTAAAGACTTGTTAAAATCACTCTCTTTAAGACTTTTTTGAGTATAATAATAACGGTCATCCAATAGCATTCTAATTGCTATCATTGCATTAGATTTTCCAGCATCATTTTCGCCAATGATAGTATTTGTTCCTTTTTCAAAATGAAATGATGAGAATCTGTAATTTCTAAAATTTGTGATTTTAAGATTTGATAAAAACATATGGTTACCTGATTACCTTTGTAGTTTTATTTTGTATTAATAGTGATACGATAAGGATTTCTTATATAAATAGTATAGCACGATAATATAATTATTGCCTTGTCACTGTAGTTATATAAAATAAATAAATAAAAGCACTCATAAGCATCTATCGCTTTTTAAAAATAAAAAATGAGCGTCTTAATTTTGACCCTCATTTTCTTTATCTTCATCTTTATTTAGAGCACTATCTTTTAATACACCAATTTCAAAACTTGGATTCTCTGAATGGAAATCTTCGATAATCTTGTCAATCAATTCCATTATCTCTTCACTCGTTATATGTTGACGCGTACTCGCGAATCTTTTCCAATACTGCTCGACTTCATCTCTCGTACTTGAACCCGAAAAAATTTGAAAGGCTTGTAATTGCCATACTCTTCTAAAAAATTTATTGTAGTCTTCATCAGTCATATCACCAAAAGTATCTTTAGATATATTGAACATATCAAAATTTACCTCTCCAATTAAATAATCTAAACTTGTATTTAGTATTTTAGACAATGAAATAGTCATATCAATTTTGGGTTCTCTTTTACCATTTTCCCAATTGGAATATGCAACTCGAGTGACCCCTAAAACATCTGCAATTTCTTGTTGTGTTAACCCTCTTTTTAATCTTAAAGTTTTCAATCGTTCTGAAAAAATAGACATTTATTCCTCCTTGTTAACAGTTCGTTACTTTCCCCTTGACAATTATAGTAACATAGTGTTACTATATATTTAAGTAACACTTCGTTACTCATAAACATTATAACATAGGGGAGATTAAAAAGTCATGAATGACCCACCAATAAACAAAAAATCGTCTTCGCTGGCAGGCTAAAAGACGACTTAATAAAATTTACAACCCAATTATAACATACTGACCTTTGAAAATTAAATATGAGAGAGTATATTGATATGGATATTCAAACCCTTGCTCATGACTTGGGCAAATCTGTTTCCACTCTTAAACGTTGGAAAAAACAAATTGAACATTTAGCAAAATATGAATTTGAAGAAAAAACTGTGAAAATTGGAAGAAATCAGTTTCAAAAAGTCCCTGACTTCGATTCAGAAGAAGTAAGATGTTTCCAAAAAATGGCACAATTAATTGATTATAAAGGTTTAGAACAAACTGTATTCGAAGTCTGGGGAAATGCACAACTTTTGACCTTAGAACATATCCAAGGCAAGCATAATAACTTAGCACAAGCTTTTATCAACTATCGATTACAAACAAAAAAACAAATTGATTTGCTAAAAAAAGAAAATCAGTCACTAAAAACAGGGCTTGATACACTCGCACAAGAGTTTAAAGCTTATCAAGAAAATAACAAAAAGAAAAAAGGACTATTTAAATGAACAATAATAAATTAACACTTAACGATAATACTGTAAAACTCGGTGGAGTAAACCTTGATAAAAATAACTTTGATATTCCGAAAAAATTTAAGGTTAATTTTTCTAAAGCTCGCTTTTCAAAAGATGGAAACAAAGCTATTTTACAAGCACTTGATGCCGGAACGGCGCTCGTATTAGAACAAGCTGGTGTTGACCTTTCACAGTTAAAACCTATCACAATTGAGGTCTACAGTGGACTAGATGAACTTCAAGACTACAAAGACGAAGAAAAAGAAGCCGTTATTGAATGTACAAATCCACAAGTTCGATTACTTTGGGATATGGGAATGAGTTCTTGGCGAGGTGTTAAACTCATAACTGATAAAATCACTTTATCTAAAGGCGAATGACTGCCACAGGATGTGTGAA
Source organism: Lactococcus sp. S47 (assembly GCF_016517475.1). NCBI lineage: Bacteria > Bacillati > Bacillota > Bacilli > Lactobacillales > Streptococcaceae > Lactococcus > Lactococcus sp. S47. The sequence goes on along the minus strand of NZ_JACVUB010000015.1, from coordinate 5,360 downwards.
TGCGACAAGCCATGGGGGATGCCTGACGTCTGCGAAGCACAAGACGAGTAGGGCAGACCACATGGGAGACGCTGGCGAATGAACAAAACAGCCTGTGGAAGTCATGCCCTAGAAAGTATAAAAACTAGCTTACCTAGACAGTTTTCTACGTGCACACCATTTTAGGGCTTGTCAACAAAATGGTGTAACCCCAAACCCACCAACACTTAACGGCACTTTGTCAATTTTACCATTACCAATAAAAACTCCACTTTTTACTGTCTAGGTCACTGGCAAGGTAAATCTAGCTAGACACTTTTAGCCTTTTACCTAGACATTTTTATTAAGAAAGAAATTCCATATGGAAGACAAACGAATTAAACAATTTGTTTTTGAACAACAATTAAAAGCAGAATATTGGGATTGGGAAGAAGATAGACTCAAACTCTTTGAACATTGGGAAGAAAACAAACTACTTATTTTTGAAGAAATCTATCGTCGACTCAAAACATTAGAATCAGAAAAAGTCAAATTAGAATGTATCGCAATCATCGTTCACTACTTAGATAAGAATGATTTAAACGAATTTATCTTTCCTCATGTTCATCTTTACGGTAAATACACTGACAAACGGACGCTTGCTAGGATTGCTAAAGTACTCAGAATTAAAGAACAGTATATTGAAATTCCTAAAAATGGGAACAAGTATTTTGAAGAAAATCAACTCGCTTATCTTACTCATGCGCAACAACCAGATAAATACCAATACCCCACTCATGAAGTCGAAACTTTTGGAACTTTTGATTATTCAAATTTTATTTTAATCAATACTAAGAAATTTGAAAAACAAAGTGCCACTGTCAAAAGAAAACGGACAGATGAAAGCTTAGATTTAATCAATCAGCAAATCTTAAAAGGCGAACTTTTCCTTGAAGATATTTTAGCAGATGATGATTTATTTCTCCTCTACAGTAATCACAAGCTACAATTCAAACAGGCTTTTGATTCTTACGCTGAACGATTAGCTTTTAAAAATTTAAAAGATTTAACCACAGGAAAATATAAATTGACGGTCATGTACTTTCAAGGAAAAAGCTCTCTTGGAAAATCTTATCTTGCAAGAACAATTGCTCAGAAAGTCCGTGAATATGCCGAGGAAAATAAGTTTAAAAGCCGTATCTACTCTGCTTCTTCTTCTAATTCTTTTGATGACTATTACGGAGAAGATATTATCCTATTAGACGATATCCGCCCTGATTCACTACGTAAAGCAGACTGGTTGAAACTCTTAGACCCGGTTAACACTTCTCGAATGTCTGCTCGATTCACTAATAAACAAGTGGTCCCTCGGCTGATATTGATTACTAATACACAACTCCCTGAACAGTTCTTTAATATTTTTAAAGATGAAGCTTTAGACCAATATATCAGACGAATTAACTTTTGCACGATTCTATCAGAGAAACAACAAGGAAAAGGTTATGAGGGCGGGGTTTATTACCAGCTCTCTCAAACCAAACGTTTATTTTATCCAAAAGTAAGAAACATTAGCGCTTATGAAAAAGAAGAAATTAACTTTGATTTAGAAGCAATCTTTTCAACAGACAATCAAAATGAATTTACTGAAAAGCTCTTAAATCAATATCTCTTACCTAGAATATATCCTAAAACTGAGAACGATTTTGGTTTTCTAAAACCGAAAATTATAACAAAAGAGTCCTAAAAAGGACTCCCATAGTATTTGGTAAGCACTAACTTTAGTCTGATAAGTGCTTACCTACATTTTAACACAAATGAGGTAGTAAATATGATAAATATAAAATATATTCCCGTTGAAAACTGTTTGGCAGAGTGGGGAAATAAATCAGCTGTACTCAAAAGATTTGAGGGATTAAAAATAAAAACCCTTGATTCATATCTCACAGCAATGAGAAATGACCCTAATTACAAACAATATGTAATTAATCCAAGTCAAAAGATAGTATGGATTAATTTTGAAGGCTTATTAAAGTTTTTATATTATAAACAAGAACATCGTTACAAAAGGAGCGCTTGAAAATGGATAATATAAAAATTGGTAACATACTACAAAAAGCTGTTAAAGCTTCCAATAAGAAAGAATTTATTGAAGTTAAATTTCGTTCAAGTTTTAAACATCCATTGACAAATAAAAGAAGGGAATTTCTTTCAGAATGGTATTTAATCAAGGAAAAATATGAAAAAACTGGAAAAATATTTATTTCAAACCAGCTAAAAAGCATTATTCAATGTGATATGCAAAATATAGCTAACGAAATCTATCAAAATATTACTAAATCCTCTCTACATTCAACAGAAAATATAAATTTTAAAACAATTTGGAATGAATGGGAAAATGATAGAATTCAAAAAAAGAAAGTTGCTCCCAAAACTTTGGCAGGAGAAAATGGTAGATTTAAAAATCACTTATTAAAATATATCTCTTCTGAAAGTAAATTAGAAAATATTCGTTCTGAATTAATCCAAAGTATGTTAGATACTTATTATCCTTTAGGAAATCAAAAAAGAATTGCTCAATCCTTAAAATCTGATTTGAATTCTATCTATAAATTTGCTATTAAGAGAAATTATATATTACCTGAACAAAATCCAATGCCCTATGTCACAGTTGAAGAAAAAGGATTGAACGAACAACTTGAACAACTTAAAAATAAGGATATTGAAAATCATTACTTGGAAAGAAATGAATTGAATGAAGTTCTATCCATTGTCAGAAAACATAATAGTCAGTATGCTCGGATTCTTGAATTTCAGGTATTAACCGGAATGCGCATTGGAGAAGTCCTCGGACTTAAAACCTCTGCTATCTCTTTTGACACTGGTAAAGTTAAAATTGAGCGAACTCGTGCAACATATGGGGGAGCATCAAAAGATAACTATGAAGGAGATGTAAAAAATAAACAAAGTTATCGTACAATTAGGCTATCAAAGAAAGCTCTGCTTCTACTTCAAGAAGAAATAGAAATTAATCAACACCACATAATTGGTAATCCTGACTACCGAGATAGCAATTGGATATTTTCTTCAAAAAATTTTTACAAAACTGATTTCAATGGTACTCCTCTCCATTACTCTGTAATCAATAATTTTCTTAATTCATCTGAAACAGGAAAAATTACTAAAACAGGGCATGTCAAAAAAGTTGGGATAAACATTGATAATCAACTTACATTCAAGAAGCACATAAGTACTCACATCTTTCGACACACATTTGTTAGCCACATGGCAGAAAAAAATGTTCCACTTCTTGCAATTCAGCGATACATCGGTCACAAGTCTGGAAGCAAAATCACAGAAGAAATCTATACACATATCACAAAGAAAACAAGTGACACAATAACAGAATCAATAGATACACTAATTGATTAATATTCATAGGACTTATCAAATTAGATATGTCCTATTTTTATCGTAAAGGGTGACGAGAATATTTCATTATTTTAAATAATTTTTGAATACCTATTTTCTTCTAGAAATGTTATAATTTAGTTACTTAATTTGCACCTTTTTAGGTGATGGGACAGGTTCAAATCCTGGTGTCTTCATCTTTAACATATTCGTTTCACTAATGGAAAACGCACTGTATAACTATTTGAAAGAGGTATTCCCTATGAATAATAAAAATACGTTTGTGGTTTCCCTTATTTGCTTGCTCCTGCTCATGAAGACTTAGTATTTGTAAATACAGCAAACAACTTTAATAAGTAGGGAAACTAAAACCGACGATGACGAAAGCCATCGTTTTTTTTTTGGCAAAAGTGTGGCAAAACATAAAAATCGTACCAAAAAACGCTTGCCATTTCTGACAAACGTTTATTTAATCATGTTTATAAAGTTGATTAAGCTTTGTTTGCTGAACCGAATACGTCGATACGTTCTTCAACAGACGCAGTAATTGCATCGAAACCAGGTTTCAAGAATTTACGTGGGTCGAAAAGTTTTTTCTTCATGTATTCTGCTTCATTAGCATCAAATTCATTAACGAATTTACGAGTAGCAGCTGCGAAAGCAAGTTGGCATTCAGTATTAACGTTAACTTTAGCTACACCATTAGCGATAGCTTCTCTGATTTGATCATCAGGGATACCAGAACCACCGTGAAGTACGATTGGCACATTGTGTCCCATAGCTTCAACGAGTGCTTTGTTCAATTTTTCAAGGTGATCGATGTGAAGACCTTTCCAGTTTTCTGGGTAAGGACCATGAATGTTACCGATACCTGCTGCAAGGAAGTCAACACCAAGTTTAGCCATTGCAACTGCATCATCGATAGGAGCAAGTTCACCTTCACCAACGATACCGTCTTCTTCACCACCAATTGAACCAACTTCACATTCAACTGAGATGCCTTTAGCATGAGCTTTAGCGATTACTTCTTCAGCAAGTTTAAGGTTTTCTTCGATTGGAAGATGTGAACCGTCAAACATCAATGATGAGTAACCAACTTCGATACATTCCAAAGCATCATCAAAATGACCGTGGTCAAGGTGAATAGCAACTGGAACTGTGATTCCCATTGATTCTACAAGAGTTTCAATGAGGAGTTTACACATTTTGTAACCACCCATGTATTTAGCCGCACCCATAGAAGTTTGGATCAATACTGGAGTCTTTTTAGCTTCTGCTGCACGCAAGATAGCTTGAGTCCATTCAAGGTTGTTTGTGTTGAAACCACCGATAGCGTATCCGTTATCACGAGCGGCTTGTACGAATTTTTCTGCTGAAACGATTGCCATTTCAAAATTCCTCCGAATATTTTATTACTTACCTAGTATAGCATTTTGTGAAGTATTTTTCTAGTCCAAGCTCGTAAAAATACAAAGTAACCGCTTTATTAAGCCATTCTTAAAGAAAGATAAAAAAAGATTAATAGTTTAATAACTATTAATCTTAGCATATCCCGAGGACCGGTTTCGAACCGGTACGAAGGTTACCCCTCGCAGGATTTTAAGTCCTGTGCGTCTGCCAGTTCCGCCACCCCGGGTATTATACAAAAACTCCCACTTGGGAGAATTATCAAGCGAACGACGAGATTCGAACTCGCGACCCCAACCATGGCAAGGTTGTGTTCTACCCCTGAACTACGTTCGCACTTAAACTTTGTGTCTTCCGACAATGCCGACTACATGATTCGAACACGCGACCCTCTGATTACAAATCAGATGCTCTACCAACTGAGCTAAGTCGGCTAATACCTAGTATGCGGATGAAGGGACTTGAACCCCCACGCCGTTAAGCGCTAGATCCTAAATCTAGTGCGTCTGCCAATTCCGCCACATCCGCTAGGATTATGACCCGTGCTGGGCTCGAACCAGCGACCCTTTGATTAAAAGTCAAATGCT
>NZ_JACVUB010000014.1:0-28142 GCF_016517475.1 Lactococcus sp. S47 | reverse complement strand
CCACGCACGCTTTTACACGCCTGACGGTTTTCAAGACCGTTCCCTTCAGCCGGACTTGGGTAATCCTCCAGATATAGTCCGTACGGGATTCGAACCCGTGTTACCGCCGTGAAAAGGCGGTGTCTTAACCCCTTGACCAACGGACCATATATTGTTGTGCTGTCTCAAACAGTACTTTTCTATTATACACTTTTATATTTTTTTGTCAAGAATAAACTGTGTTATCTTTTCAAAATAATATTTTAGATGAATAATAAGAAAGTCAGTCGTCTCAAACGACAACTATTTAATTATATCAAAATATTATTTTTTGTCAAGAATAAACTAGACCACTTATTCTAAAACATAAAAAAAAAGAAAAACAGCCTTATTCGGCTGTTTCATCTTCTGATTTTTCCTTATTTTCTTCTGGTTTAGAATCTGTTTTTTCATCACCATTATAGATATTAATGTTTGAAAAATCATCAACATTCGCATTTGCATCTTTGAGAGATTCTTCAAATGTTTTTGGTTCTGGTACTTCTGCTGCCGCTGCTTCATCAGGCATTTTTCCTGTTTTGAAGAGTGACATGATTTGTTTCGCATCAAGTGTTTCATATTTAAGCAGAGCTTCCGCAATTGCTTTATGTTGCTCACGGTGTGTTTCAATTGCTTCTTTAGCACGGTCATAAGCTTCACCGAGAATACGACGCACTTCATCATCAATCATAACAGCAGTTGCTTCTGAGTAAGTCTTAGTTTGACCATAGTCGCGACCAATAAATACTTGATGGTCTCCTTCATAAGATACCATACCAAGTTTCTTAGACATCCCATATTCAGTTACCATTGAACGAGCAATGTGTGTTGCTTTTTCGATATCATTTGATGCCCCTGGAGTAGCTACACCAAAGACAATTTCTTCACCAAGTCGTCCACCCATAAGGCTGGCAAGTTGGTCTTGAAGATGGAAATTAGTTGGTTGCATGATTTCTTCATCTGGAAGAGCAAGCATGTAACCACCGATGCGTCCACGTGGAACAACGGTAACTTTACGAACAGTAGATCCATTTTCAAGAACGAGTCCAACAATAGCGTGACCTGCTTCGTGGTAAGCCACGATCTCACGTTCGCGCATTGATTGAATACGATCTTTCTTAGCTGGACCAGCCATTGCACGGTCCATTCCTTCATCAATGTCAGCAGCATTGATTTCTTTTTTATTTTGACGTGCAGCAACAAGTGCAGCTTCATTCAAAACATTTTCCAAATCAGCTCCGACATAGCCTGGAGTTTGTGTAGCAACATTGTGCAAATCAACATCACTTGCTAAAGGTTTGTTTTTAGCATGAACTTTAAGAACGGCTTCACGACCTTTAACATCTGGAGCTCCGACCAAGACTTTACGGTCAAAACGACCTGGACGTAAAAGCGCTGGGTCAAGCACATCTGAACGGTTAGTTGCAGCAATAACGATTACTGAGTTGCCATCATCTTGGAATCCATCCATTTCAACGAGCAATTGGTTAAGGGTTTGTTCACGTTCATCGTTACCACCACCAAGACCTGCGCCACGTTGACGACCAACAGCATCAATTTCATCAATAAAGATAATTGATGGTGCAGTTTTCTTAGCATTTTCAAATAAGTCACGGACACGTGAGGCACCGACACCGACAAACATTTCAACAAAATCAGAACCTGAGATACTATAGAAAGGAACTCCTGCTTCACCGGCAACAGCCTTAGCAAGCAATGTTTTACCTGTACCTGGAGGGCCTTCAAGAAGAACACCTGCTGGGATACGAGCTCCTAAATCATGATATTTTTTCGGATTTTTAAGGAAATCAACAACTTCTACAAGCTCTTGTTTTTCCTCTTCAGAACCGGCAACGTCAGCAAAACGAACTTTAGATGTTTTACCATCTTGTTGTTTAGCACGAGATTTACCGAAGGACATCGGATTTCCACCGCCGCCTCCGCCACGAGCGCCCATTCCGCCCATCATGAGCCAGAATATACCAACAAATAGAAGCATTGGAATGATGTATGAGAGAATTTGAACCCACATACCGCTTGATGAAGCTTGAACAACACTAAGTTTTACATCATTACTTTTAGCTGCATTTTGGATATCCTTGACAACACTGTCAGTTGGAATAATATAAGCTTGGAAGTTTTTAACTTCACTACTAGAATTACCTAAAAGTGGGAAATTATTTGTTCCTTTTACTTTTACAGGTTCTTTATATTCACCTGTTACAGTAATTAAGCTATCAGAAGGTTGCATTGTGACGTTTTCAATCTTGTTACCGTCAAGTTTCGTCATCAATTGTGAATAGCTAATTTTATCCACGCTTGATTGATTACTACTGAAGAAGAAATTGAAACCGACAACAACAACAATAGCCAAGATTACCCACATCAAGATATTTTTTACAAAATTTCCTTGTTTTGGTTGTTTGTTGTTATTCATATTTTCCTTATCTTTTGTTTATTTATTATTAGAAAAGCCAAGAATTTACTTCTTAGTATCACTGGTAATAAAGGATACAGGCTAGTCAATAACAGCTATACCTAGTTATAGCATATTTCCTTTTGGAATGCTAATAGTAAGTATTGGTCAGAGATTTTTTCATACTTTAGTCTGAGAAAAATTTTAGATGACTAAAATCAACGAATTATTTGTTATAAACTTCTGGTTTTAAAACTCCGACATATGGAAGATTACGATAGTTTTCTTCGTAGTCCAAACCAAATCCAACAACAAATTCATTAGGAATTGTAAAACCTGAATAATCTGGTTTAATTTCAACAATTCGTCCTTCTGGTTTGTCAAGAAGTGTTACAATTTTTACGTTTGCTCCACGATGTTCCAAAAGTTCTTTTAGATATTTTAAAGTACGACCAGTATCGATAATATCTTCAACAATTAAAATATCACGACCTTTGACTGCTGTATCAACATCTAGGATTAATTTTACTTCACCTGAAGATTTTGTTCCGCCGTGATAACTTGATACAGTCATAAAGTCAGTTTCTAAGTGACAATCAATGTGTTTGATTAATTCAGCTAAGAAAGGAACTGAACCACGAAGAATTCCTAAGACTAATGGATTTTTTCCTTCGTATTCTTTTGTTAATATTTCTCCAAGTTCTTTGGATTTTTCTATAATTTCTTCTTCTGAAACTAATACTTTTTCAATGGCCTTATCAAGATTTTTTTCGAGCATCGTTGATTTCCTCTCCTATACTGGGTTTGACCCATAATATTCTTCTAATTTTATCATTTTTGAGCATTTTACTCAAATCAGAACACGCAAGACCGACAATGGCATAGAGTTTTTTATCAACGAAGATAAGTGGATTCTCTCGGGCCTTTAATGGAACTTTGTTATCAATAAAAAACTTGCGTAATTTTTTATGATGACCATTGATTAGAATTTGATCCCCAGGCTGGCGTTTACGAATTTCAATTTCCCCTTCAAGAGGCAAATAAACTTCCATAAATGATTCATCTTGCGGATTTTCACTTACAATCTCTACTGAATTCTCCCTTTCAAGTTGAATTTTTTCAAGATAAAAGAAATCTTTAGTCTTCACAAAATAAAATTCCTTATTCAATTTTGCGAAATATTGTTGAGGGCGATTGATAATATGAAGTACTTCCGCAAATTTTTTCTTACTTACTTCTATTTCTGGATATTGAGCAAAAAATGCTTGTAAGATAAAATGTTGTAATTCTTTTGTTTGGGAGATGAATTTTTTAGATGATATTTTTTCATCAACAATTTCAAGTTCCGAAATTTTTTGATTAATTACTGCCAACGCCTTTTTAATTTCCGAGCTCAAATCACTGATTGATTGTGAAAATTGAGGATTTTCTTTTGTTAATTCTGGAATTAGTTGATTACGTATTCTATTTCTAAAATAATCTAGTCCTTGATTTGTTGAATCTTCATAATAGATTTGTGCATCAAGTTCTTCTTTTGTAAATTTCAATAATGGTCTGATTAATTGCCCACCTGCAAAAGGTTGACGGTCAGCAATGCCCTGAAGACTTCTCAAAGGACGTCCTGTAATTTGACGCATTAATACCGTTTCAACAAGGTCTCCTTGATGATGAGCTGTCAGCAAAATATTGTAATTTTCTCCTATCATTAGCTTTTCAAAAAACTGATAACGGAAATCACGTGCATTTTTTTCTGTAAACTCTCCTGTAAACTTGTCAACATAAATTGGTACTTTAAGTTTTGTTGCCATTTCTCGAAGAGCAATTTCTTCAAACTTTGACTCTTCTCGTAAGCCATGATTAATGTGAGCCAGTCCCAGTTCAATACCGAGAACTTCTTTTAAATCATAGAGCCAGTTAAAAAGAGTCATTGAGTCTTTACCTCCTGATAAAGCCAATAATATTTTTGAATCTTTATCAAAATAGTGTTCATCTTTGACTATTTTTAAAAATTTACGTTGAGCTGGTGTCATTTCATAACTCCATAAACATCTTGAGAAATTGCTTTTATTTCATCATCTGTTGCCCCATCAGTTTCAATTACCAAAAGATATGGTTTACTTGCAAATACAATGGCTGCATCATGATTATCTGTATCTGCACCACCAATTTTGTGAGCAACCGATATATTTTTAGGAACGCCTGCTCTTATTTTAACATCATCAAAAGAGGTATCAAATAAAGCGTTAAAGGAAGCTCCTCCTTCATTATAAAGAGCTTCTAGCATTCTACCTACCATTTGAGCTGAGGCATTTCGCTCTTTTGGATTCCACTCTTGTCCAGCAATCCTATTTATTTCTTTTTGATAGTTTGGATTAAACTCCTGGGTTTCATAATAGGCGAGCATATTACTTCCGACATTGTCTGAGAGTTTGGCTGTTCTATTGATAACATCCTGAAGACTGTAATATTTATTATCTGCTGTTTTTGGTAAATTTCCAGTTCCTTCTGGTTTATAACTTCCATAAAAAGTATTAATGGCTGGGGTGTACAATAGTTTGTCATCAAGTGAAGCCAAACCTTCATTAAGTCGTTTTTGAGTCCAATAAAGAATTGGAATTTTAGAAAGACTCGCTGAATACATTTTCTGTTCTTGGTTTACACCAGCTGTAAACTTATCGTCAAGTTCTTTGACATAGATTGAATACTTTTTGTCATTGTATTTCTGATTCAATAATGCCTGAACTTGTTTGATTTTGGGATTTTCCAAAGAAATATCATTTTCTGAAACCCAACCCGTTTGGCCATTATCCAAAGATACTTCGTAGTAAGTTCCCCAGTTAGTCTTAGCCATTTTATCAGCAGAAAGTTGATGTGTACCACTTAAATTTGTCATTATTTGATTATCATAAGTGGTTACGGGGTTGTAAAATACATTGACACTTTTATCAGTATATATTGTTGTATTTGTTGACTCTCTAGAAATTGTAAGATCTGATATCACAGCTTTTTTGTCAGTAGAAATATACTTTCCTGTCTTTAACTTAAAGGATTTCCCAACGATTTCGGCAATATCTAATTGTGTCTTAGCTGGAATTTTACCAACTGATTTAGTAAGGTTTGAGTCCTCATAAGTTGTTAATTCTTGATAAGCCACTGCTCTTTGGGGGATTGAAGTCCAAGTTTCAGTTTCTTTTTCTTTGTCTGTAACTTTGTCAGCTGCAACAATATTTTTTGATTTACTGACCTTTTTGTCAGCAAAATATCTTGTTTGTGAAAAAGCAAAAAAGCCTGTGATAATCATTAAAAGCATCACCAAGGCTACTCCACTATTAATTTTTGTTCTCTGTTTTTGCATGATTAAAACCTTGCCCAACATCTTATCCATTCCATAGAATAATTTCTGTTGTAATCTTTATCTTTTTAATTCCTAGAATTTTTCATAAAATAGGTGCTATTTTTAGTCAATAGAATAGTCAAAGAAAAAACTAAATAATATTTTTTCTTTTTAATTATTTAGTTCAATTCACGATTTTTTTGCTCAAGTTCTGTAAGTCTTTGGTGACTTGTTTCTAAAAATTCGGCATAGACATTTTTAAAAATTTTTTCTTGATAATTTAAATCAACCTTACCATCTTCATGTATATTTGAAATTTCAACACCAATCAAATCTCCAATTTGTACTTTGGGTACATTTTTAGGGATTTGTGACCAACGCAAAAGTCCTCTATTTTTACTGACAGCTTTGTCAGCAAGTTTTTCTGTACTTTCGTCAAGTTTGTCAGTAGAAATTTTTACAAAAAGTCCAAATCTTGTAATGTTTTCAACTTGTCCAATCATTATTTTGACCCGTTACTTCCAATCAAGGGACTGTCAGTAGTAAAAACTTTTTCATCACTTTGTGAATATTCTTGACCGTCACTCCGAGCAAATTTTTGGAGATAGTTAGGATCCTGAAGTTTTGATATTTCTTCTTTTTTAATCGTTACTTCTTTAGAAAGACTCTCATATTGTTTCTTTGCACTTTGTTCTAAAGCTACTTGACTGTGCAAAGTTTCATATGATTTTATCAAACTCATACTTGCTAAACTAAAAAGTAAAATTGCCACGATCAAAATAAGCCCTAAATGTTTTCTTTTTGGTACTGGGTTTAAATTTCTTTTTTTATGCTTCTGAGTGTACTTATTATTTAGTTGAATCACTTGCTTTGCCATGACAACCTCCAATCTATTTTGATGATAATTACTCAACTTCTTCTGTAATACGAGTTTCGCTAATCATTTCATACATTTTATCAGCATCTTCTTTACGTGTAAACTCTTTTAATTCAGCAACCCGAACTTCAACAATTTTATTTCCGAAACGAATTTCAATTGTGTCATTAAATTTTACATCAGATGAAGATTTCGCTAATTTTCCGTTAATTTTAATCCGACCTTTGTCGGCAACTTCTTTCGCAACTGGACGACGTTTAATCAAGCGCGAAACTTTTAAAAACTTATCTAATCTCATGGTTTGATTATAACATATTTCATTTTGTTTGAAAATGCCTTTATTTATAATAATAAGGCTCCATCATTAGTGACAGAACCTTATTAATTTACTGACAGCCCTGTCAGTAATTTTTTTATTATTTTGAACGTCTAAGTTCTTGATATTCTAGCCTTGCTGCTTTGGCGTCTTCTTTCATTGTTGGATAAGCTTTTTTTATATCATTAGCTGAAATAAAGAAGAAAACAATCGCAATAATTTCAATTGGAAGTAGAATAAGACTTGAAAGTCCTAAAGCAATATTTCCTGTCCCACCCGCTGAAACTTCGGTAACTAATAAAACCATAAGAACAACTCCTAATCCTTGAGTTACATACATTAAAATTGGTGCCACATGTTTTCTTTTTCTTACTAAATCCAGTTTACTTGCCCAAACATGAGCAAAAATCACAAAAACAAAAACGATTGTTCCAAAAGTTCCTTTATTGTACCCCACTAAAGATAATAGAAAAACAAGAATAATAAAGATTGGAATAATAAGATAGTAAGAATAAGTTTGATAGGGTCGGCTTTTTTCTCTCAACTCCGCTTTTGCTGCTTTTAAATCCACTTTTATAAATCTCCTTTAAGATATGAGTTTAATTTTATAAATTACATCTTGAGAATTTTTTCTCTTTATGTTTTTTATTTCCATAAAATTATTAAACTCTATTTTTTTATAGTTTTATATAAAAGTATTGTATCATATTTATCTTTTTTTACAAAATAATTACTTGTTTTCGTAACTGTCTCGTATTTTTGATAATTCTTCAATAAAATTCATTATTTCGCTCAAAAGAACAACGGAGTTTCGATTTTCAATTTTAAAGCGGAAAGTCATTTTACCATATTTTTCCCCCACAGAAGCTTTCATGCTTGTTTTAGCCAAGGCTTTGAAATAATCTTGTGGGTCATAGGTGGTATTAGCCACTTTTTCCAAAGTAACAGTTGCTTCAAATCTCGATTTTTCAATTTTTTCAACTAAGGCATTATCTGCAAAGTGTTTTAAGAGACCAATTTCCAGAAGATAAGCGACTTCATCTGGATATTCTCCAAAACGGTCAACCAATTCTTCTTGTAGTTCTTCATAAATCTCCCGACTATCAATCTGACGAATTCGTTTGTAAATTTCAATTTTTTGACGTTCATCAGAAATATAATAAGCAGGAATAAAGGCATCCAATTCCAAAGAAATTTCCACATTTGAAGTCCGTTTTTGCTTACTTGTCCCAAGTTTAGCGTGAATGGCTTCTTCCAACAGTTGTGAGTACAAATCGAAACCAACAGAATCAATAAATCCTGATTGCTCACTTCCCAGTAAATTACCAGCACCACGGATAGACAAATCACGCATGGCAATCTTGAAACCTGAGCCTAATTCTGTAAAGCCTTTAATAGCTTCCAAACGTTTTTCCGAAACTTCAGACAATATTTTTTCAGGTCGATACATGAAATAGGCGTAAGCTACCCGATTTGAACGCCCCACTCTCCCTCTTAATTGATAAAGTTGTGACAAGCCCATCATATCCGCATTTTCAATAAAAAGCGTATTCGCATTTGGAATATCAACCCCAGTTTCAATGATTGTCGTTGCAACAAGCACATCATAATCACCTGCGATAAAGGCAAGTAAAGTATTTTCAAGTTGTACTTCAGTCATTTGGCCGTGTATAAAACCAATTCTTGCTTCAGGAATTAATTCTTCTAATTGAGAAACTTTTTGCTCAATCGTGTCAACCCTATTGTAAACATAGTAAACTTGTCCACCACGAGAGATTTCTCTCAACACTGCATCACGAACCACACCGTAGTTTGTTTCCATGACATAGGTTTGAACTGGATAACGGTTTGTTGGTGGTGTTTCAATAACTGACAAGTCACGAATTCCAAGCATTGACATATGTAGAGTCCTAGGAATAGGTGTGGCTGTCAATGTCAAAACATCAACCTGGGTTTTTAATTCTTTCAAACGTTCTTTATGCTTAACCCCAAAACGTTGTTCTTCATCAATAATCATCAAACCTAAATCAAAAAATTCAACATCTTTTGAAAGTAAACGGTGGGTTCCAATAATTAAATCAACTCGTCCTTTTTTCAATTTGGCTAGAATTTCAGTTTGCTGTGTTTTCGTTTGAAAACGGCTGAGAACTTCGACATTTACACCAAAGTTGATAAAACGTTCAGTAAAATTATTAAAATGCTGCTCAGCAAGAACAGTCGTTGGCACAAGAACTGCGACTTGTTTCCCGTCATTTATGGCTTTGAAGGCTGCTCGCATTGCAACTTCGGTTTTACCAAAACCAACATCACCAACTAACAAGCGGTCCATTGGCCGTTCAAGTTCCATATCATGCTTAATTTCATTGATTGAACGCATCTGGTCTTCAGTTTCAACATATGAAAAACCAGAATCAAATTCTTCTTGACTGGTGTCATCCGGCGAGAATGCAAATCCTTTTTTCGCCTGACGTTCAGCATAAAGTTTAATCAAATCATCTGAAATATCTTCAACTTGTTTACTGACAGAAGACATGGTTTTACGCCAACGCCCATCGTTCAGTTTATTGATTTTAGGACTTTTTCCTTCACCAGCTGTATATTTACTGAGTAAATCTAAGTGATCAACTGGAACAGAAATTGTATCCCCATTTTGATATTGAATGGTCAGATAATCACGATGCATTCCGCCGACTTCAAGCGTTTGTAAACCTAAATATTTCCCAATCCCATGATTCTTATGGACAACAAAATCACCAACAGCGAGTTCATTGTAATCTTTTAGCCTTTCTGCATTTGTAATATTTAGTTTGCGTGCCTTTTTTTTACGCATTTTACCAAATATTTCATGCTCAGTCATGACGACTAATTTTTCATCAAGGAAATTAAAACCATTGGATAATTGCAAATCAATCAGATTGACTTTACCCACTTGAATAGATTCTCTGTCAACCTCTTGTAAACTTAAATCTAATTCATGGAGTGATTTACGGAGTTTTTCTGATGATACAGCTAAAACAACTGTAAACTCTTGCTTAATAAATCGTTCAACTTCAGTGTAAAAAAGTTCTAATTGACCGAAAAATTGTTGCATTGAATGTTGTTTGAAATTATAAAGTTGTTCAAATCTGAGATTTCCGAGCCCTTTTTGGAAATTTGAAAAGAAGGTAGCAGGCTTATAATTTCTAACTTTTGCCATTGTGTTTAGCAAATAAGTCTGCCCTTCAAATCCTCTTTCCATTGCTTTTTCAGATAAAATGAAATCTGCTAATTCCATTTCTAACTTATTATTCATTTCATTTACTTTTTGAAAATCATCAATGAATATTTGAACATTTTTTGGAAAATAATTTAAAAGTGAAGTTTTTTTATCATAAAAATACTCCGCAAATTTTCGTAAATCTTTGTGATAATAGTGATTTTGAGCTGCTGAAATCACTTCTTCCATATATGATTTTGCTGACGGGTCTGTCAGTAAATTTGTCATTTCTGTCAGTGATTTTGCACCCTTGTCAAATTCTTTGTCAGTCAAAATAAAATCACTGGCCGGATATATTTCCAAACGTTCAAGGCTTGTCAGTGAACGTTGACTCTCCACATCAAATGAGCGAATCGTATCTACTTCATCACCAAAAAACTCTAAACGTACCGGATTTTCCGCATCTAAAGGATAAATATCAACGATATCTCCTCGCATTGAAAATTCACCTGGCGTCATCACGCGCTGTGTCTTTTCATAACCAGCTTTTGATAATAAATTAACTAAATTTGATAAATCATACTCATCCCCAGAGGTCAGTAAAAGATAATTTTCTAAAAAATTTTCGGGACTTGGTAAATAGCTCCGTAATGCCAAAAAAGGTACGACCAAAAATCCTGTTGACTTTTCGTCAAGTAGGAAATTAAGTGCCTCAAGTCGATAAGCAACTCGATCTTTAGATGCAAGTGCGAACTCTGCGTAGATGTTATCGTCAGAAAAAAATTGAAAAACTTTTTCTTCACCAAGCAAAGTTGACAGTTCATCATAAAGTTCATTCGCATGAAACTGGCTGTCAGTAACAATAATATATTTGTCAGCAACATTTTCATAAGCATTTGCCATCACTAAGCTCTTTGCTGTTCCTGACAATCCTGTCAGTAAAGTTCGCTCACGCTTTGAAAAACCTTGTTGCCATTTTTGTAGTTGCCAATTTTGGTCAAAAAATTCAATAATATTCATTTAGTTAAATTTATTCATTGTCTTTTGAAAATCACCATTTTCAAGATAGAATTTCATTGCATCAACAGCTTTGAAAATTCCATCTTGAGCGATTTCCTTATCTTCATTGTCAAAACCAGAGAGTACATGATTCACCACTGTCATCCCATGTTTTGGACGGCCAATCCCAATTTTTACACGGTTAAAAGTTTGACTTCCCACATGTGTAATGACTGATTTTATTCCATTTTGTCCACCTGATGACCCTTTTTGTCTTAGACGCACGCGCCCGACTGGTGAATCCAAGTCATCATGCATGACCGTTAAATCTGCCTCGTCTATATTATAATATTTCAAAAGTGGCGCCACCGCACGCCCAGATTCATTCATAAAAGTCAAAGGTTTCACGAGAAACAATTTTTCACCATTCACAAATGTTGACGCGACAAGCGACATAAAAGGTTTTTCTTCTTTAAAATCAACATTCAGTTCTTTTGCCAGTAAATCAAGCGCCATAAAGCCCATATTATGTTTTGTTTTTTCATATTTATCGCCTGGGTTTCCCAAGCCAACAATCATTTTTGTCATTTTCTCTTATTTTCTTTTCCTTATTTTGTCTAATAAATGCCAAAAGGCCGATTTATAAAAATCAGCAATTAAGTTTATTATAACATGTTTATTTACCTAGAGGAGCAAAAAAAAGACCCAATATTTCTATTGAGCCTATTAACTTTTATCATAGATAATTCATTATTCACCAATCTCAATAACCAAATCACTAACTTCTTTCAGGTAAGAATCATGTGTCACAATGACAACCGTCTTTCCCTTATCAACTTCTTGACGCAAAAGAGCAATCACTTCATTTCTATTTTCTGTATCAAGCGAACCTGTTGGTTCATCTGCCAAAATCAGCTGACTTTCTTTTAATAAAGCCCGTGCAATTGCTACTCTTTGTTTCTCTCCACCAGAAAGACTATAAACTTTTGTATTTAATCGATGATTTATGCCTACTTGGAGTAACAATTTCTTCATCTTTTTTCGTTTTTCTTTTTTTGAAATTCTAGAATAAATCAGTGCTATCTCTAAATTTTTTTCGATTGTTTCATCTTCCAATAAAGCAAAGTTTTGAAAAAGATAGGAAATATGGTGACGGCGCAGTTTTAAGGCAGCTGTACTGTCGTAAGCTGGAGCAAATCTATTCTCAAAATAATATTTTCCATCGTCATAATCTTCAATCATGCCGATAATATTGAGTAATGTTGATTTTCCAGCACCACTAGCACCATATATAGCTGTCATCTTTCCTTTTGGGATTTTCAAATTGAAATTTTCAAATATTTTGTGACCTTTATAACTTTTTTCAAGATTTATTAACTCAATCATTTTATTCTCCCTTCAATACATCTAACAGTAAATTTTTCTTAAGATGTCTCAAAACAAGCGCAATAATTGAGATTTCAATAATAAAATAAATCCCTAGTGCTTCCGCAGTCACTAATTTGTCACTTTGAGTCATTGCATAGGCTAAAAATACCACCGCTTGACAAAAAACTAGTGTAAACAAGGATTTATAGATATTGAAAAATGATGCACCGTAAAGATTTTTCACCGCAATTTTCTTTTTATAGGTCTCAAAATAGAAAATAGTGGTTGCTAAAATCATGGATATAAAGATGAGAAAGACTAAACCGTTAGTCACTGCATAACTGTATGGGTTGCCAACAGTACTTAAATTATCAACTTTATTTATATCAGCTACTCTTACCATTGACGGATTACTTTCAAGAACATTATATTTTTTAAAAATTGGAATCAAAGGAGCATAGGACTTCTCTATTGAACCATTAATTTTATATTTCATCACTGGTGAATTTAAAAAGTTAATATTGCCATTGTCCACTATGTTTTTTGAAGTGTAAACTTCTATAATATCTGGAGTACTTTTAGAATCTAAACCATCCAATAATTCTAATTTTTGATTATTCTTGATAATATAATACTTAAAGGTTGAAGCTTGGAAAGAAGATAGTGAATCCGATGAAGCATAATATTTCTTAACTTGAGGAAGTTGAGATTTGTATTTTTCCGAAATAAGCACAACTCCTGAACTCTGATCAGCATCTATTTTTATCTTCTTATTTTCTGTAGATAGTACAGTAAATCTTGATAAGTAGTTAGTATTTACTTGTAAATCACTTAGGGTTCTCACCTTATCGATATTTGCACTTAGTACATTAACATAAAGCCCCGCATGATTTTCTGCATAATAGAATAAATCAAGAGCAGAGGGATTAGAAAAATTATTTCCTTCATATCCTCCTATGGCAGGATAAATCACACCATACTCATAATCCAATTTTGTATGCGTGGAAAATCCAGTATTTACAAAATAAAGTAAAGAAGCTGTGGTAGAAACAGTGACTAGAAAGACAAAAGCCTTTATCCCATAAAGGATATAATGGCTGTACTTAAAGAAAGATTTGGAATTAATCTGATTGGCAAGTGAAAAACTTGAAACAATACCGATTGATATATAAGATAAGCCAATCACTAAGAAAGTCATAACAAACATAAGAACGCTGTAGTCAAAATTAAAACTTTGAAAAGCAAAAAGCTAGAAACCAAATAAACTACTACGCTCACAATTAAAAATTCTTCCAGGAACAAACGTTTCCCAATCATAAAACTCCCTGCACCGTTTAGCCGATAAGTGGCAATAGCTTTATTGTTTCCGACTAGCCAAACAAAAAGAAATACAGCAAAAAATACGAGGGAAATACCAATGAATAAAATTAAATTATAATTAGTGTATAAAAATCCACTTGCAGTATCTGGCATGTAACCTTCTGGTTGGACTATCAAACTCTGAGCATTTGTTTTTACATGGTAGGTCTGATTTATTTTTTTTACAAATTCTTGGAGTGCATGTCTATCATTTCTACTTTCAACAAAAATATCAGCGTTTTCTAGTTGAACTTTTGAAATATCTTTAAGCGGAGCATTCCAAAAATTATATTTAAATCCATGCGATAAATATGTTTTTTTATTCTTTTCTTTGTAATTCGTCTGGTAAAAAACAAAATCATTCTTACTAGACGATAAATCAATCTCCCCTTTTCCATTTCCAGCATACCCTCCATAGCTACTTCTGAAAACAAAAGATGCACCAATTTGAGATGACACATCTTCTGCTATAGAGGCTATCTTTTCATTGTCAACAATGGAAGAAGGAAGATAAATTTGCCTATAACCTTGCACATTAAAATTTTTTTCAACTTGTTTGTCCGCCTCATTATTTTTAATGATATTAGCAGTTGACAAAGAGATGACTGAGAACAAAATCAAGAGAACGAATTTAATAACCTTATTCATCATGCTTCTTATTTATACCATCCAGATACTGGGGCATTCCAGGCACCAACTTGTGTAGCATAAGAAATTTTGTTTGCTCCTGTGACCGAGCTATAGACTGGTTTTATATTTTTACTACTCCCAACTTTTACCCAACTTTGATGTTTACGATTAATTTTTGCATTATCATGTCCCGTTGCCTTACTAATTTTAGGATTAAATCGTTCAACATAGCAAGTATTCCAACCACCAGAAACGAAAACCTGTGCCGAAGCAAAAGCTGTTCCAGAGATAAGTGCAGTCCCCAGTACTAAAACCGATACTTTTCTCTTTAGATTTCTGCGTCTAATCAGAGCGCGTGTCATTGTAAGTTCCATTGTGTTCCTCCTTTAAATATTAATAAGCTAGCTAAAGTCTCCATCAGAGCGCTAGTGCTTTTTTTCTGATAAGACAATGTAATACTTTTTTGTTTGCGCTTTCTTTATTGTGATTATAGTCTTAATTAACTTGTTTGTCAATATTTTAATTTTATAAACACTTTTATTTATTAAATGTAATTTATGAACAAGTGTAGTATTCAATCAATTACTTTCGCTAAACAAAAAAAGACCAAAATGGCCTTTTTATTTTCATCAAAATAAATGTAAAATAAATTTTAAAGTAAAGAGAAATGGAATGATAAATCCCCAACCCACCTTATAAATTAACTTCAATGTCCGTTTGTCATCAATTTCATGTTTTGCTTTTTCTTCCATCTTTTTGTCACCTTTGAGCAACGTGTCCAAAGAACAATCAAAAATTTCACTAAGTAAGATAATTTGGTCTGTTGTTGGTAGTGATTTTCCTGTCTCCCATTTTGAAATTGATTGACGAGAAATATGCATTTTTTTCGCCAATTCTTCCTGACTGAGATTTTTCATTTTACGATTTTCTTTGATTATCTGAGAGATTTCCATGTTGCCTTCCTTTCATGCTTTAAGAGTATCGTTTTTTATTCTTCAACTCAAGCATTTTTAGGTTGCAAAAATGCACCGATTCGGTGCATTTCTTCATTTCATTTACAAGGTTTACACGTTGAAACGGAATTCCATAATGTCGCCATCTTGACCAACATATTCTTTTCCTTCTTCACGCAAGCGACCGGCTTCACGAACAGCCTTTTCTGAACCGTATTTAAGCAAATCATCATAAGACATAGTTACTGCACGGATAAATCCTTTTTCAAAGTCTGTATGGATAATTCCTGCCATTTGTGGAGCTTTCATTCCACGTTTGAAGGTCCAAGCACGGACTTCTTTTTCACCAGCAGTAAAGTAAGTGGCAAGTCCAAGAAGGTGGTAAGCTGCACGAGTCAACATATCAACACCAGATTCTTTTAAGCCAATTGCTTCCAAAAATTCTGCTTTTTCATCATCTTCCAACTCTGAGATTTCTTCTTCAACACGAGCAGAAATCACAGCAACTTCAGCATTTTCAGTCGCCGCAAACTCACGAATTTGTTTCACGTATTCGATATTATCAGGTTCGCCTACTTCATCTTCTGAAACATTAGCTACATAAAGAACTGGTTTACTTGTCAATAAGAACAAGCTTTTAAGAACCTTTGTTTCATCTTCGTCAAAGTCAATTGTTCGTGCTGATTTACCATCTTCAAGTACCGGTTTGAGCTTTTTCAAAACATTAAATTCTGCGACCGCATCTTTATCTTTTGCCGTACGAGCAACTTTTTCAACACGCGCATAACGTTTATTGACTGATTCTAAATCGGCCAAAATTAATTCAAGATTAATTGTTTCAATGTCTGCCATTGGATCAATAAAAGCATCTTCACGATTATTTTCACGCATTACATTTTCATCATCAAAAGCTCGAACAACGTGAATGATGGCATCTACTTCACGAATATTGGCAAGAAATTTATTTCCTAGACCTTCTCCGCGTGAAGCCCCTTTAACAATCCCAGCAATATCTGTAAATTCAAAAGTTGTCGGAACAGTTTTCTTAGGTTTAATCAACTCTGTTAACTTGTTTAAACGTTCATCCGGTACTTCTACCATCCCAACATTTGGGTCAATTGTTGCAAAAGGATAGTTTGCAGCTTCTGCGCCTGCTTTTGTAATTGCATTAAAAAGAGTTGATTTACCAACGTTTGGTAAACCAACGATACCTGCTGTTAAAGCCATGTTTTATATTCTCCAAAATTAAGATTAATTAGTTCTAATTATACTGTAAATCGCCTAAAAACACAATAAAGGCAAGGAAAATCATAGAAAATCTCTAAGTTTACAAGTTTACACAAGGCTCGTAAACAATAAAGCATGTCATCACTAGCCTTTATTTTAAAGGCTTGCCACAAAATGTTACCCTAAAATACCACCTATGTTCTTGCTTTTAACTTCTCTTTAGTTGATAATGAAATCAGAAACAAATCACTAAATCACCCATTTAGATTTAAGGAGAAAAAATGCTCGGAGAAAATTTACAAAAAGCTCGTCTTGCCCAGAAGCTCACACAAGAAGAAGTTGCAAAAGAACTTTATTTTAGTAGACAAGCCATTTCACGTTGGGAATCCAATAAAACTGAACCAAATTTTGAAACATTGATTGCCCTAGCCGAATTATATGAATCAGATTTATCAGCTTTTGCTCAAGGAATTGAACCACAAAAAAGAAAGAAACATATCAACCTATTTGCTGGTTTTGGCTTAGTCTTTTTTAACTTCGTTCTTGGTTTCTGGTTGATAATTACTACAGCTTTGATTCTTTTGGCTCTCTATGCTATTATATTAGCTTTATTCCTTGCTCCATTTTTTATGATTTTCGCTGTTGCTACTCATAACCCACATATTACTTTTGGGAATGCGAATGGAGCAACAGGTTTTGACTGGTGGTACTGGTTAGTTGCGATTATCGCTTGTTCGCTGATGGTTCTTGTTAGCCCTTTGATTTGGCGATTTACAAAGTTACTTTACTTTTGGCTTATTAAATACCTCAAATTTAATCTCAAATCGGTTTATAATTAAAAAAAGGGCTCACTTGAGTACCTTTTTTATTTTTTTATTAAAGTCAAAACGACTCATCATCACTTCATGATTGCAGTTTGTACATCTTATCTTGATATCTGCACCCAATCTAGTGATTTCCCAAGCATTTGCTTTTTTACCAGTCGCCTTAACAGTGCAGGCATGAGGTTTCTTCATCTCGACAATCGAACCTAATTCATATTCCAGCATTATCTATCCTTTCTATACAATTCCTGTCATTATAATCTAATCATCTAGTTTTTCAACAAAAACTTGCTGAGGGCCTCCTAATAAAATGAGATACTTGTCAACTTGGTTGACATCGTAGGCTTTTTTCAAAGCCTCACTATAAAGATTCATCTGATCTCTATAACGCTCTTTTATTTCAGAAATAGCTGAAGAACTTGTAAATCTATCTGTCTTATAATCAAATAGAACGATTTTATCAGTAAGTTTAACAAATCCATCACAAATTCCCCGAACAATATACTGCTCTTTAGCAAATTCATCTGTTCTCAACATTGAAAATGGTGCTTCTTTAACTGTTTTATCAACATTTTCTGATAAAAACTGACCGAAATCTGTATCAAACAAAGTCAAAATTTTAGCAATATCAATTTGATTTTTTATTTTTTCATCAAATCCCATTTCATCAAGTGTCGCTTGAAAACTAAATAAATCTGCTTGAGAAAAATCTGCATACTGCATAAAACTATGTGTTGCCGAACCGATTTCTGCAGCAGTAACTTTCTTAGGACCAAAATCAGAAAAATCTAGTTTTTTGACCCGAGTAAATTCACTTTTCGGTTGAATTTCACCCACTTGTAATTGTTTTTCGTAGCTTCGTTTTTTAACCTGACTTGGTGTTTGAATACTTGAAAGCTCTGTTGCTGCTTGATGTGGATATTCATAATTCATAATTTTTTGAGCTTTTTGTATTTCATCAGAATAGGCCATGATATTATCAAATTTTTCCGATTCTTCGACCAATTTTTTGAAATCAGGTTGACTTGTAAATTCAAGTTTTTCTGCTTCCAACTCTTCTTTTGTGTAGACATTGAGTTTAATCGGAAGTTTTGTGGCATTTTGAAGCGCCAATATCCAGTGTTGAAAACCGCGACTTGAATTACGAAATTTATCTTCTAAAATCTTCCCTTCTAAACTTGCATTATCATAAAGGTCAAGTCCTGATTTTTTATCTGTTTCTTTTATTTTTCCAACAAGATAAAGTTTTTTCTTTGCTCGTGTAAATGCAACATATAAAACACGCATTTCTTCTGAGAGAGCTGCTCTTTGTTTTAAGTCTTTATTCACCATATAAGGGAATGTTTCCATTTTCACTAAAGCATAAGGGAAATCAGTTATAACATCTGCTTCATCCTTTAAATCAGCAATAAGCTTCATTCCTAAACCATTTTCACGACTTAGGATAACATCTTCTTTCAAATCACGATCGTTGAAACGAGATTGTAAATTCATTAAAAAGACATAATCAAATTCTAATCCTTTTGATTTATGGAAGGTCATCACTCGAACAGCATTTTGAGGAAGTTTTATATTAACAGAAGCTAAATCATTATTTTGTTCCATAAATTTGTTGATTAATCTTACAAATTTAAATAATCCTTTATAACCAGAACTTTCATATGATTCTGCTCGAACCGCTAAGGCTTGTAAGTTCGCTTGGCGCATTTCACCATTTTTTAAGGCACCAACATAGTCAAAATAGTAGGTTTCGGTATATATTTTCCAAAGTAAATCATGAATTGCAACTTGGTTTACAAGTTTACGCCACTCTGTAAACTTCTTATGAAATGCTTTAAGCTTGTTCTCTAAGGAAGGATTGATAAGTTCTGGATTTTGTCCTTCTTTATTAAGTGACAAAAGAATTTTATCCCAAAATCGAAGGTCATGGCTTCCTTGAGTACTGATTCTAGTTAATTCATCTTCATTAAATCCAAATAACGGAGACCTTAACATTGCAACCAATGATAAATCATAGAGTGGATTATCAATTGCTCGTAAAACGTCTAGCATAATTAAGACTTCCATTGATTTCAAAAAATCAACTCGACCTTCATCAAGAACGACCGGAATATCGTAACTAAGCAGAATATCCTCAATTTTATTATTATTTGATTTAGAACGAACCAAGATTGCTATATCTTTTGGTTCAACTCCAGCTTCAATCAATTTTTTTATTTCTTGAGCTGCTCCTTTAATCTCTCCATCCGAAATTCTTACTTCGGATTCATCTGTTTCTTCATCACTTGTATTTTCTTTGTATAAAAGAAGTTCTGGATAAAAATCTTTCTCAGATTCAACTGGATAATCAGTAATATTTCCTTGAACTAATGCTTCTTCTTTGCCATAAGTCATCTCACCTAATTTTTCATCCATCAGGTGTTTAAAGATATCATTTGTAAATGTTAAAACCTCACCACGTGAACGAAAGTTTTCTTTTAAGCGAATTAGTTGATTTGGATTTTCTGTCTTGGCATAGTCTTTATATTTTTCTAAAAAGAGGCCAGGGTCAGCTAAACGAAAGCCATAAATTGATTGCTTAATATCACCAACCATGAAGAGATTATGTCCATTTGATAAAAGTTCCAGCATTCGCTCCTGAGTGTGGCTGGTATCCTGATACTCATCAATCATGATTTCATCATAATGTTCTCTTAAAGTTTCACGTATATCTGGATTTTCCTCTAAAATTTCGATGGCAAAGTGTGCGATATCAGAGTACTCAAAGGCATTTTCATTCTTTTTACGTTCTAAATAACTTTGGTAAAACTCAATAACAAATTTTTGTAAGTTTTCTGCGATTTCAAATGCTTGATTTTGATATTTTTCAATCAATTGACCATGTTTTATTTTATCAACAAACTTCCGAATTTCTCCAGGTTTGGATTTCGAGCCCACTAAGTCTTGTTTTTGTGCTGAAAAATCTTTTTTCAGAGCCGAAAGTATTTCATCTTTTGAAGAACCCACTCGAATATCTGTATCTATTGATAAAAATAGTTCTGTGAAAGTTGCAAAATCTTTAGTGGTTATTGCTTCTAAGAGTTCATTTTTATTATCTAAAATAAGATTGGCCTTATCACGTCCAGCCCCTTTTTTAGCAATTACTCCATTGGTTAATGAAGTTTCTAGAAGTTCAAAAAATATCAGTAAATTCTCTTTTATATCTGCTGAAAAATCTGCAGACAAGTCTGTCAGTGATTTATATGTTTCAAAACCTTTTAAAAATTGATTTTCTAACCACTTTATTGGATTTTCAGTTGCTGACGCAAAACGGTAAATAGTGTAAACTACTTTTTGAAAACCAGCAATATTTCTGTCTTTAGAAAAATTTTTTATAAGTTCTTCAAATTTTTCTTTTGAAATATTCAATCCATCATCTTCTGATAGATAAGACTCAACCAATTGTTCAAAGACTTCTTGTCTAATTAAATCACTCTCTGTTTGATCAGCTAAGATTCGGAAATTCGGGTCAATATTTACTCGATTGAAATTCGTTTTTGTCAATTTTTGGGTGAAACTATCCATAGTTCCAATATCAGCATTTGACAGGTTCTGTAAAGCAAGTGTCAACCTACGAGCTTGATTTTCATCAGAACTTTCTTGTCTGGCTTTTTTTAAATCTCGCTCAAGCCGCATCCGTAATTCGCTTGCTGCTTTTTTTGTAAATGTGGAAATGAAAAGTCGATCAATTTCAATTCCTTGTTTGACTTTCTCGACAATTCTTTGAGCCATAACAAAAGTTTTTCCGGAACCAGCACTCGCTGAAACTAGAATATTCTTACCAGAACTATGAATGGCTTCATTTTGCTCTGGAGTTAATTTTACTTCACTCATTTCGCCCTTCTCCTTTTAATTCTGCTAAGATTTCTGCTTGGGATTTTTGACCAATTTCACGACTATGCTCATTCATGTGTACATTTGCTTCAAATCGACAAATAGATTTAAGCGGACAGTAGCGACAACCTCGAACATTACCTGTTTGATCAATCCCTTCGGAGCGTTTCATAATTGGATTTATTGCAATCTGACCACTCTTAAGTCGCTGACCAGCATGCTGATAATGATTTTCATTCAATTTTAAAAGCTGTTCAAATTCTTCTTGATTGTAAATATTAGATTTTTTTACAGTAATATTTTCTATTGCTTTTATTTGGTCAGCTGCCTCTTCCAAAACTAAACCATCATAGCGCATTGATTCTTTCAATAAGCCAGCAATCTCTGATAAATGATTGATTTCTGATAAGTTAATTGGTTGATTTTTAAATTGTAAATAAAGAGCACCCCATATTTTTTGATTAGGAAAAGCTTCTTTAATCACGTCTAAATAGGTCATAAATTGTAAACTCAGACCGTCATAAGCATCCTGTAATTTAAAGGAATGAGCACTTGATTTGTAATCTATAGCTCCTAAATAATCAGAAGAAAGTTGGTCCAAACGGTCAATTCTTCCTCGTAAGTAAATATCGTCAACAGAAAAATTACCTAATTCACTTTTTGGTAAGCCAAAACTACTTTCTGTCAGTAAAGTTTTAAGTTCATCAGTAGAAACTGTTTCCTTTAAAACTGTTGCAGTCTGTCTAACAATTTCTTCTAAATTGGTCCAAGTAAATCTTGCTGTTGCATCCTGAGTAAAATAACGAGAGTAATTACTGTCAACATCATGTAAAACTTTTGTCAATTTTTCATCAAAATTTTCAGCTGACAAAGCTTCTTCTTGCATGACTTTTTCAAAAACTTCATGGAAAAAGTTACCGACAATTTTGGAATTTATATCAATATTTTCAAAAGTTTCCAGACCCAAAGTGGTCTCTAAAAAGTACTGATATTCACAGTTATAAAAGCGTTCAAAAGAACTGACAGAAGCATAAAGTTTATCACCATAAATTTTGTCTAAGGTTTCTTTTGATAAGTTGACCGTATCAATATCTTTAGCTAAATCCAATAATATTTTTTGAAAATCAGGATTTGACTTAACTAAGATTCGGAAAATACTAGACCAAAAAACTCTTTTGTCATCATTTTTTTCTTCAGTTTCAACAAGTTCACGCTCAATTTTTCCAATCATAGAAATCACTGAACGACTGTTTCCAATGTGCTCTAAGCTTTCAAAAAGATTGACTTCTTGAATTTTTTGAAGAATTTTTTCATCCGAATGATTCAAAAATAATTGGAAAACTGGTGAAAATTCTCCTTGCTCATTTGCCATAATTTGTGGCATGGACAAAACTAAAGTTTCTTTTGCTGAATTCACTAAAGAAAGGACTGTAAACTGATTTTTTTGATAGTTGACAACATTCAACTGTTCAATAAACTGATTTTCATCAGTTGTTTGATTGATTTCTAGTCGTTCTTCATCGGATAAAAGTGTTGAATTTTTCTTTATTCTTGGAAAATTGGTTTGACTCAAACCAATGGCATAGATATATTTATTAGTTTTAGGTTCAACAAGTTCATAATCTTTGATGTTTACAACATCAACGTTTGCTGGAATTTGTCGATATTTCGCATTTTTCAATCCTGCTAATAAAATATCTAAAAACTCCACACTTTTCAATTTTTCATCAGAAAAAACGGCCAAAAACTCATTCAATATCGAAATAAGCATTTGCCAAACTTGTTCATGTTTATCAGCCATTTGGTGCTTATTTTCAGATTCTGCTTCTGAAAAATAAGTGTTCATATTGACCATTACATTTCCATTTTCAAGTAAAACTTGTAAATCAGAAACCCATTTTTTTCCTGTTTTTTGCCGATTTGTCCCCAAAAAGACTTGTAAAGGAGAATCATTTCCCAATAAGTTTTCGCGAAGTTGATTCACTAATTCAATTTTAGAAAACTCACTTTCATTGAATGCTTCCGTAAATTTTTTTCGACCAGAAATCTTATATTTTTGAACATAGTATTCAAAGTAATCAATGACTTCTTCATCTAGGTTGACATCAGTGTAAACCTTACTTTTTAGAAGATTGACAACATCATCTGTCCGATAATTATTCTTTTTAATTGAAAGTAAACTTTCAAAAAAGATAACCAAAGGATGCTGACTCATTGATTCTTCTTGGGCGTAGAAAAATGGAATCTCGTAAAGTTCAAAAATTTCTTTCAAAGTAATTTCATAAGCAGCTGGATCGCCTACTAAAACTGTAAAATCTTTGAAAAAAGCCCCCTGACTTATTTTTTGTCTAATTTCCTTTGCGACACCTTCAATTTCAACTTTTTGATTTTCGGCTTCCCAAATTCTGAAATATTTTGCATCAGCAGAATTTATTTCAATATTTTGATCAGAAATGGCAAATCGTGAATCCAAATCGAGTAATTTTGTCAACTTGTTGTAAACTTCATTGACAGATGAAAAAGCCATTTTTCTTAGTTCTACTGGAAATTTACTGCGAAAACGCCCAATCATTTGACTCGTACTGATATAAATTGTTTCAGATCCGGTTGTCAGTGAATTTTCATCACTGTAAGTTCCAATGACAAAACGTGCCACTCTATCTTGAATACTTTCAATAAAAAGCTCTTCTTCCGCAGAAAATCGAGTATATCCATCAATGACAATTGTCACATCTTTGAGTTGAAAATCAAATTCCCCATCAGCAAGACGACTAGTAAAATCACCAAATTCTGAGTAGTTAGCATAGTCATTTGCTAATTTTTCTTCAAATCTACTTAAAATCTTTTTTAATTCTTGATTTTTAGGGCTGTCAGGTAAATTTTCTACTGACAGATTTGCTGTCAGTAACTCTGTTCTTAACTGAATTAGCATTTCCAAAAAACCAGCAGAATCCTGTAGAGAAAAATACAGCGGAATTTCTTCTTTTGAAAAACTCCTCAAAACACGTCGAAAAAGCATTGAAAGGCCTGCTGTGCCTAACTCTGTCTTTGTTGTCGCTTTTTCCCGCTTATCAAAATAATAAGGCAATTGCTTAAAACGAGTGACGAGTAAGTCAAAAACTGCTGCATCACTTCCCTTAGCCAAGCGCTCTAAAATTTCTTTCTCCTTCTCAAATGACATTGAAGAAGGCACAATGTAATAAACTTTTCGATTTTTTCCAAGTTCTTCAAGAGAAATCTCTAATAGTCCCTCTGTTAAATCTTGTGTAATTTCAGTATATAAAATTTCCATAAAAAATAGACCTAACTTTCGTTAAGTCCATTATAACAAAATCTAAATTTACTGACAGACATTTTCGTCAGTAAATCTAAGCTGACAAAAGAGCTGTCAGTAAAATTAATTTGTACGTACTGGTGTAATCAATTGAACAAATCCAGATTCTTCATTACGTGGTTGTAAAGTGAACGGACGAACATTAGAAATAAAGCGAATACGAACTTCTGGTGCTTTAATCACTTTCAAAGCATCAATCAAATATTCAGGATTAAAGCTGATTGCTAAGTCATTTCCTTCTTTTGATAAGGCCGTCAATTCTTCATGGACAGAACCGACCTCAGGAGAGTTGGCTGTGGTTACTACAGAATCACCAGAAACCGTCAATTTTACAGTTCCATTAGTTGTCATTACTGTCAACAAACGCGCACGATCCATTGTATGACGCAATTGCGCAGCATCAAAAACTAAATCTAAAGTATAATCAGCTTCATTTGGAATTAAACGATTAGTATCAGGATAAGATCCTTCAATCAAACGACTATAATAACTAATTGTTTCATTTCTAAAAAGCATTTGGCTTCCACTAATGAAAATTTCAATCTCTTCTTCATCATTTGTGAAAACATTTTTAAAACTATTGATTGATTTACTTGGCAAAATAACATCAAATTTTAATTCTGAATCTTCTAAAGGCAATAAACGTTGACTCATCCGATGTGAGTCAGTTGCGACTGCTTTTAATTCTCCAGTTGATAAAGTTTCTAAATGAACACCTGTAAAAATGGGACGATTTTCTTGAGTACTTACAGCAAAAACTGTTTCTGTAAAAATTTCTTTAAGTACTTTAACTTTCATTTTCAATGAAGAGCCTTCGGAAATTTCTTGTAAATGCGGATAGATTTCTGAATCCAGGCCTTTTAAAGTAATTTCTGACTTACCAGAAGTTAACAAAACTTGCTTTTGTTCTTTTTCAGTAAATTCAAGAGTGACTTCTGGTAATTGACTTACCACATTTTCAAAGAAAGCAGCTTCTAACAAAACTGAACCCGTTCCTGAAATAAGCATACTTGCATCTTTATTATCAACAGGTAAAAAATTCTTAATTGAAATTTGACCATTTGAACCAATTAAAGTAATTCCATTTTCTTCAACTTCAATTTTTAACTTTGTTAAAGCAGGAATTGTTACTTTAGAACCAATTGCTTGTTTGGTAATTCTCAAAGCATTTTGAAACGCATTTTTATTAATTGAAAATTTAATCATGAGATTCCTTTATAATTTCTTTTTATAAATATAATAGTAATAGTAGTAGGTCCTGTGGATAATCTGTATAAGACAAATCCACTTAGAAGTATAAGCTTTTCCCCTGTGGATAATTAAAGAATAAACATTTTATAAGTCCTTGAGTTTTCCACAGGTTTAAAATTTACGTTTAATGCTATCTATGTCTTTTTGAACATCCATATCATTTTTCATCTTATCCGAAATTTGTTTATAAGCATACATTACCGTTGTGTGATCACGGCCGCCAAAAGCAGTTCCAATTGCCGGAAGACTTGTACCTAAAAGTTCTCTGACAAGATACATCGCAATCTGTCTTGGAAAGGCAATTTCCTTAGGGCGCTTAGGACCAACAAGATCTGAAAATGAAATATGATAATAATTAGCAACTTCATCTTGAATTTTTTTAATAGTAAGATTTGATAAAGATTGCTGAGTTGCATTTTTTAAAGAACGCAAAGCCTGACTTGCTGTCTCAATATCGACCACCGCAATGCCATTTGCTCGAGCCACAAATTCGACTCGATTTAGAGCGCCCTCGAGTTCGCGAACGTTTGAATCAATCTGACCAGCAATATAAGATAGAGTTTCACTCGGAAATTCTAAACGACTTGATTCAGATTTAATCAAAAGAATAGCCATCCGAGTTTCATAGTCAGGAGCCGTAATATCAGTAGTCAAACCCCAAGAGAAGCGTGAAACCAAGCGATCTTCCAAATTATTTAATTCTTGCGGAATACGATCAGAAGTTAAAACAATTTGGGAACCTTTATCATAGAGTGCGTTGAAGGTATTGAAAAATTCATTTTTCGTCCCCTCTTTATCACTGAAAAATTGCACATCGTCCAATAGAAGTAAATCTAAATTACGATAAGTATTTTCAAAATTCTCCATTTGGTTTTTTCGCGTTGCATTAACATAGTCGTTAACGAAATTCTCCGAAGAAACATATTTAATTCGAGCAGTCGGATTGTCAGTCAAAATCTGATTTCCAATTGCATGCATTAAATGCGTCTTACCTAGACCAGCTCCACCATAAATAAATAGTGGATTATAGGTATCACCAGGTTTATCAGCAACAGCAATTGCCGCAGCCAAAGTCCAACGGTTACCAGGACCTTGCACAAAATTTTCAAAATTATATTTCTCGTTGAGACCACTAACCAAAGGAGAAGCGGGTTTAGCAGTAGAATGCGGCTGCTCTTCAATAGAAGATTGATTATTTAAACGATGAAGTTCCAGTTCAGTTAACTCATCATTTGCATAGAGTTCATAATCAATCATCCGACCAAAGACCTCAAATCCCGCCGTTGTGATCAAATCGGACTGTTTTTTCCAATAATCTTTTTTCATTCCACTATCAAGCAAGATATTGGCAGTATCTTGCTCGACAGACATTAATTGAGCAGGCTCAATAAAAAAATCATAAGCTTGTTTACCGATACTCTGCCGAGCTAGTTCGGTTACACGGGCCCAAAATTTTTGATTTTCATTAAGGGATGCCATATTACTCCTTTACTTTTTAGTTTGTTGATAACTCATTATATCATTTCACATTATATTTTTCCACAGTCTGTTGAAATTAACAAAAGAAAGTTTTCCACCATAAGAAAAAGTTATTAACAAAACTGTGGATAATGTGTAAAAGTTTTTTTATCCACAGAAAAAGATAAGGAATACCAAATGCATACGGACTTATCCACAAATCAAAAAAAGTCA
The DNA here is from genome assembly GCF_016517475.1 of Lactococcus sp. S47. Classification (NCBI taxonomy): domain Bacteria; kingdom Bacillati; phylum Bacillota; class Bacilli; order Lactobacillales; family Streptococcaceae; genus Lactococcus; species Lactococcus sp. S47. Next base: position 475 of record NZ_JACVUB010000014.1, on the reverse strand, counting down.
AATTTATAGATTATTTACTGTGGAAAAAGAAAAAATTAAGAAAAATTTACCACAGCTTTTAGACAGTCAGTTCTATCTTTGGGGATATTTTATCTCTAATGTAATAAAATCCAAGAATTTGAAAATAAATTGTTAAATTTTAAGTTTTCTACTATATAAAGACGTAATATAGAGACGAACTATTTGCTACAAAATAAGAGAAAGTTCAATTTTCTACTATCCATAATAAAAATTTACTTAAGTTTAAAAACATCATTTCTACGTAAAAAATCAAAGAATTTTATTCTCAGAAGGTAAGAAAGACTAAAATAAGCACCTTATCTTATTAAAAAAAGAAAAAATAAAAACTAAAGAAAATCAGTGGTGGCATGAAATAAAGCGAATACAGGAGAGGGAAAAAGCGAACGTAAGATAAAAAAAGTCGTAAAAGTCACAGTTAATTCTTGACAAGTTTAGTTAGGTTTGATAGAATATA
>NZ_JACVUB010000013.1:0-35124 GCF_016517475.1 Lactococcus sp. S47 | reverse complement strand
CGCTTTTTCCCTCTCCTGTATTCGCTTTATTTCATGCCACCACTAGCTTTGGTAAATTAAAAAAATTAGTTTTTTTTAACTTGCTTTTTTCTTCTCTTATCAAAAAACTCCCTATTTTTATTAAAATAGGGAATTCCTCTTCACTCTTCGTCTTCTGAAAATAAGATGGCCTTTATTTTTTCACGAAGGCGATACCGTTGCATGCGAGTTAGTTCTTCTCCTCGCATTTGTCGAAGTAGTAAGTCTTGATAATGTGCGCTCAAACCTTCATATACTTCTGCCAGCAAATGATTGAAGACCACTTCATTATCTGGACTAGTATCACCTGAATTTATCCAGTCTGAGCATTCATAAACATCTAAACCTATAAAATGGTCATGGCTTCGTTTCTTTGCATAACTTCGTCTTAATTCATCTATTAATCTTTGATGATACTTTACCTTAAATTTTGTATGCAGCTTTTGACCATCGCTCTGCTCTTCTAATAGAAGATGTAAAATAATCATCCCCTCTTGAAGATAATCCTCTATTTTCCATGTTCTAATGCGAATTTGTTTCATTAATTTCATAACTATAGGTTTCATTTCTGAAAACAGATTTTCAAAATCCTCTTCTTCCAAGTAATATGTCATTGGAAAGTTCTCCTTTTATATTATCTTTATTTGATTAATTAGTAAGATGATAGAAGGCGGCGAGTGTATATCTAATAAACAGTCAGGGAGCATCTTATTATAATGAGCTATTTTCATATCTATCCTTCCAAGACATTTTTATGGCTTTTATTACATTATAATAATTTTTACGTGTTTTACCTAACGATATTATGCGAATATTCAGAATTTATAACCCAATAAATAAAAGCAAGGCTATTTACCTTGCTTTTTTATTTTATAAGTAATCAGGAGTAGGTTTATTTTTAAAATAAACTCCTGAAATTCTAGAAGCTGCACCTGGTTCTACAAGTTCTAGAGTTTTTGAAATTTCATCAAATGAACCATCATAGTCACGGCTGTTTTCAAATAATTGAAGCGCTCTTGAGATCCCTTGTGCTACTTGTTCATTTGCAGCTTTATACCGATTAGCATATTGAATCAATTGTTCAGCTAATACCGCATGGTCAGTCAAATTAGTCGTTGCTTCTTTTAAAACATGCATATCTTCAGTGCTTACGTCAACAAGATGATTAATTGTATCAATGTTGATTCTAACTCGTCCTAATTCTTTGAACAGATTTTGTACTCGATCTCCTGTTGTGAAGAACAAGTCGAGATAATCTTTAGGAAGTCCAGGGAGATTACATTTTTCAACATAACGTTTTATTGTACGAAGTTCAGAATCAAAGCGTTCTGCAATTTCTTGAGCTGCTCTTTCTTCATCTCTGAGTCCTGTAAGGGTATCACTAATCTTAATTTGGTTCTTCTCAATATCTTCAAGCGCATTGACTACTGAATTTACTCTACGTGAAAGAATTGAGTAAGGCATTGTTTTAGCTTGAATATTTCCTAGAATTTCATCAACATCTGAGTCAAGAGATTCTAAATGTTCTTGATAACCTCTAACATATCCTTTTTCGTTCCCAGAAAGGATATAGGCTTGTGTAACATGGTCAATTTCAAGGAGAAGATTTTTATTATTTGCTCTGATATGTTCAATATATTCTTTGAGAACTGATGAACGTTTTTCAACATTTCGACGTGCGCTATATTCTCTTTCAAAAATAGCATAAAGTTCTTCAACTTTTTCTTGAATTAAACCAAGTTCAGCTTCTACTCGATCTAGTTCAAATTGTTCTAATAATGAACTACTTTCAACGAGATGATCATGTAAATCATCCATTCTTTCTTTAATGTTGACATTATCGGGAAGAATGTATTCTTCTGCAACGAATTTATCACTCGCTTCTTGCAATTCTTCAAGTCGTTTAGGAACATCTTTTTCAATTGTTTTAATAAATGATGGAATTTGCTCTGTAATTGCACGTAAAGCAATCGTATGTTCTTCAGCAGTCTCCAAAACTTCAGCCGCTTCAATCGGATCACCTGTTGAGTTTAGCGTTACAAACTGAGAAAATTCTGTTTCGATATTGGCTAAATGTTTTTCAAGTTCAGTAATAACTGTTCCATACAAATCTGCATTGTCAGCAATATCGCTACGTAAGTTATCATATAAATCAAGGGATTCTTGAATTTTATTTGAATTACGCTTTTCTTGTTCAACAAGTTGAGCAACACCTTGACGAATTCCTTCGACATCACCTTCCATTAATTCAATTTGTGCCTCACTATCCGCTACAGATTCACGAGCACGGAAAAAATGGAATGAATCGTTTAATTGTTCAGCTTCAAAAATATGTTCTTCCAAATCAGCAAAAGAATTTGATGATAAGTCAAGCCATTTTTGGTTCCATTCACGGAAAATCGTTTGCGATTGTCCGACGAGATGCATTTTTTTAACAGAATCAATTTCTTCTTGAACAGGCAAATCGAAAAGCGATTCCTTTCGCTCTTCTAAGGCTAGTATACGGTCTTCTGTTTTCTTTCGCATTAATATTGCAAAAGCATAAAAGGCTACGAGAATAACTAATAAGACAACAATGAGGATAATGACAGTACTTGACATGCTTTACTCCATAAAATGATTTAATTACTTAAAAATAGTTTAATTACTTAGGTTAGATAGATTTTAAATAGATAGAAAATCTCAAATATAATTATAGCATAATGCGTCAAAGAAATACACTATTTTCTTAGTTTTCTAACCGAAAAGCCCTTTTTTATTTTCAAAATAAAAAAAGCAACCTCTAGAGGCTGCTTTTTAATTAAATTAAAGTCCTGCTTTTGCTGCTTCAACTTCTGCTGCAAAGTCTGTTTCAGCTTTTTCAATTCCTTCACCAACTTCAAAACGTGTGAATGCAATTGCTTTAGCTCCTTTTGATTCAAGGAAAGCTTCGACTGTTTTGCTGTCATCCATGATGTAAAGTTGTGCAAGAAGAGCAAATTGTTGGTCAACTTTTGTATTGTCAACGATGAATTTAGCCATTTTACCTGGAAGAATTTTGTCCCAGATTTTTTCTGGTTTTCCTTCAGCTTTAAGTTCTTCTTCAAATGAAGCTTTCGCTGCTGCAAGAACTTCTTCTGTTAATTGGCTCTTAGAACCAAATTCATGGTGTGGAAGTTCTGGTTTGTTAACAAGTACACGGCTAGCGTTGTCTTCATCAATTTTGTGGTTCATTTGTGCTAATTCAGCTTTAACAAATTCTGAATCAAGTTCATCAGCTGAAAGAACAGTAGGGTTCATTGCAGCGATATGCATTGATAGTTGTTTAGCAAGTGTTTCATCTGCACCTTCAACGACAGAAACAACCCCAATTTTACCACCGTTATGTTGGTAAGCTCCAAAGTGTTGAGCATCTGTTTTTTCAATTACTGCAAAACGACGGAAAGTAATTTTTTCTCCGATTGTAGCAGTCGCTTGAACAAGTTCTGCTTCAAGAGTAATACCTGAAGCTGTTTCAAGTGCCAATGCTTCTTCGTTAGTTGCTGGTTTTTTAGACGCAATAAGTTCTGCTGTTTCTTTAACCAAGGCAACAAATTGATCATTTTTAGCTACGAAGTCTGTTTCTGAGTTCAATTCAACAATCGCTGCAACATTTCCGTTTACAGCAATTCCTGTAAGTCCTTCAGCGGCTACACGATCAGCTTTTTTAGCTGCTTTCGCAATCCCTTTTTCACGAAGAAGTTCTGCTGCCGCTTCCATATTTCCGTCAGTTTCAACAAGAGCGCGTTTAGCGTCCATGATTCCTGCACCAGTTTTTTCACGTAATTCTTTTACTTGAGCTGCTGTTACTGCCATTTTGTAAATCTCCTATGTGTTTTTTTCTGTCAGTATTGACAGTAGTTTTATTTAAAAAAAACAGGCGAGGCGTAAGGCCTCGCCTGTTGTAGTTACTTAATTAGTATAAGTTGAAGTTAAAATTATTTACCTTCAACGATTTCAGCAAGTTCTTCAAGTGATTCTTCTGAAGCTGCTTCTTCTGCTACGAAATCTTCCGCTGCATCTTCACCTTGACGTCCTTCGATGATAGCGTCTGCCATTTTAGCTGTAATCAATTTAACAGCACGGATAGCATCATCATTTGCAGGAATAACTACGTCGATTGGTTCTGGATCTGCGTTTGTGTCAACCATTGCTACAACTGGGATTCCCAAAGTTTTAGCTTCTTTAACTGCGATTTGTTCAGCATGTGGGTCAACGATGTACATAACATCTGGAATACGAGGCATATCAGCGATACCACCGATGAATTTTTCAAGGCGTTCGCGTTCTTTGTTAAGAAGAACTACTTCTTTCTTAGGTAAAACTTCGAAAGTTCCTTCTTCTTCCATTTTGTTGATTTCTTTAAGGCGTGTCACACGTGTTTGGATAGTGTTCCAGTTAGTGAGCATACCACCCAACCAACGGTGGTTTACGTAGTATTGACCAGCGCGGAGAGCTTCTTCTTTAACTGCTTCTGCAGCTTGTTTTTTAGTACCAACAAAAAGAACTACTGCACCTTCTTGTGAAGCGTTTTTTACATAGTTGTAAGCATCGTCAACAAGTTTTACAGTTTTTTGAAGGTCGATAACGTGAATACCATTACGTTCTGTGAAGATGTATGGTTTCATTTTTGGGTTCCAACGACGAGTTTGGTGACCGAAGTGAACACCAGCTTCAAGAAGTTGTTTCATTGAAATAACTGACATGTTAATGTCTCCTTTTAAAATAGTTTTTCCTCTTTCATCTGTCATCCGCAGCCGCAATACTTGCGTACACTACGACTTTGTCGAGACGAAATGCGAGATGGTTGCATAGCAACTCTATCATTATACATTGTTTGACCTATTTTTGCAAGTATCTATTCATGCTTCTATTGTTCAATAAATCTATTTTTCTAGCCACTCCTATTGTCTGACAAATTTAATTGTTAATTTAGGCTCTATAATCACTAAAAGAGTAAGTTTTTAAATTTTTTTTCTAAGAAAAAATTAATATTTTTGCTGAAACCGCTTTTTTTGTGATAAAATAATTATAGTAAATAAATTAGTTTGTGAGGAGAGAAATATGAAAGAAAAAATCCTTTTAGGCGGCTATACAAAACGTGTATCTAAAGGCGTATATAGTGTTCTTTTGGACACTAAAGCTGCTGAATTATCATCATTAAATGAAGTCGCTGCGGTTCAAAACCCTACTTATATCACTCTCGATGAAAAGGGACACCTCTATACTTGTGCAGCAGATAGTAATGGTGGAGGAATCGCCGCCTTTGATTTTGATGGCGAAACTGCTACTCATCTCGGAAATGTCACAACCACGGGAGCTCCACTCTGCTATGTTGCCGTGGACGAAGCGCGACAATTAGTTTACGGAGCGAACTATCATCTTGGAGAAGTTCGTGTTTATAAGATTCAAGCTAATGGCTCACTCCGATTAACGGATACAGTAAAACATACCGGTTCTGGACCACGTCCTGAACAAGCTAGCTCACACGTTCATTATTCTGATTTGACTCCTGACGGACGACTTGTCACCTGTGATTTGGGAACAGATGAAGTCACTGTTTATGATGTCATTGGTGAAGGTAAACTCAATATTGCTACAATTTATCGGGCAGAAAAAGGAATGGGTGCTCGTCATATTACTTTCCATCCAAATGGTAAAATCGCTTATTTGGTTGGAGAGTTAAATTCAACAATTGAAGTTTTAAGTTACAATGAAGAAAAAGGACGCTTTGCTCGTCTTCAAACAATTAGCACCCTACCTGAAGATTATCATGGAGCAAATGGTGTTGCTGCCATCCGTATTTCATCTGACGGTAAATTCCTCTATACTTCTAATCGTGGACATGATTCTTTGACAACTTACAAAGTAAGTCCTCTTGGTACAAAACTTGAAACTATTGGCTGGACAAATACTGAAGGTCATATCCCTCGCGATTTTAATTTCAACAAAACTGAAGATTATATCATTGTCGCTCATCAAGAATCTGATAATTTATCTCTTTTCTTGCGAGATAAAAAAACCGGTACTTTAACTTTGGAACAAAAAGATTTTTACGCTCCTGAAATCACTTGTGTTTTACCACTATAAAAATTTATTTTTTCACAAAGTTTGACTGATAAACTAAAAAAGATTGCTAATTTCTCTCAAAGAATTAGCAATCTTTTTTTCTTCAGTAAAGCTTGTTATAAACCGTTTTCTAAACTTTTGATGAGTATTTTTGTAAAAATTATCACAATATTGCTTGACATCTATAAAAAACTTTGTTAAACTATTCACGTAAAAGAAAGTGAATGAAATCACAAAGGAGAACCTACAAATATGGCAACTAAAAAAGCCGCTCCAGCTGCAAAGAAAGTTTTAAGCGCTGAAGAAAAAGCCGCAAAATTCCAAGAAGCTGTTGCTTATACTGACAAATTAGTCAAAAAAGCACAAGCTGCTGTTCTTAAATTTGAAGGATATACACAAACTCAAGTCGATACTATTGTCGCTGCAATGGCTCTTGCAGCAAGCAAACATTCTCTAGAACTCGCTCATGAAGCCGTTAACGAAACTGGTCGTGGTGTTGTCGAAGACAAAGATACCAAAAACCACTTTGCTTCTGAATCTGTTTATAACGCAATTAAAAATGACAAAACTGTTGGTGTCATTTCTGAAAACAAGGTTGCTGGATCTGTTGAAATCGCAAGCCCTCTCGGTGTACTTGCTGGTATCGTTCCAACAACTAATCCAACATCAACAGCAATCTTTAAATCTTTATTGACTGCAAAAACACGTAATGCTATTGTTTTCGCTTTCCACCCACAAGCTCAAAAATGTTCAAGCCATGCAGCAAAAATTGTTTACGATGCTGCAATTGAAGCTGGTGCACCGGAAGACTTTATTCAATGGATTGAAGTACCAAGTCTTGACATGACTACCGCCTTGATTCAAAACCGTGGACTTGCAACAATCCTTGCAACTGGTGGCCCAGGAATGGTAAACGCCGCACTCAAATCTGGTAACCCTTCACTCGGTGTTGGAGCTGGTAATGGTGCTGTTTATGTTGATGCAACTGCAAATATTGAACGTGCCGTTGAAGACCTTTTGCTTTCAAAACGTTTTGATAATGGGATGATTTGTGCCACTGAAAATTCAGCTGTTATTGATGCTTCAGTTTATGATGAATTTATTGCTAAAATGCAAGAACAAGGCGCTTATATGGTTCCTAAAAAAGACTACAAAGCTATTGAAAGTTTCGTTTTTGTTGAACGTGCTGGTGAAGGTTTTGGAGTAACTGGTCCTGTTGCCGGTCGTTCTGGTCAATGGATTGCTGAACAAGCTGGTGTCAAAGTTCCTAAAGATAAAGATGTCCTTCTTTTTGAACTTGATAAGAAAAATATTGGTGAAGCACTTTCTTCTGAAAAACTTTCTCCTTTGCTTTCAATCTACAAAGCTGAAACACGTGAAGAAGGAATTGAGATTGTACGTAGCTTACTTGCTTATCAAGGTGCTGGACATAATGCTGCAATTCAAATCGGTGCAATGGATGATCCATTCGTTAAAGAATATGGCGAAAAAGTTGAAGCTTCTCGTATCCTCGTTAACCAACCAGATTCTATTGGTGGGGTCGGAGATATCTATACTGATGCAATGCGTCCATCACTTACACTTGGAACTGGTTCATGGGGGAAAAATTCACTTTCACACAATTTGAGTACATACGATCTATTGAATGTTAAAACAGTGGCTAAACGTCGTAATCGCCCACAATGGGTTCGTTTGCCAAAAGAAATTTACTACGAAAAAAATGCAATTTCTTACTTACAAGAATTGCCACACGTTCACAAAGCTTTCATCGTTGCTGACCCTGGTATGGTTAAATTTGGTTTCGTTGATAAAGTTTTGGAACAACTTGCTATCCGCCCAACTCAAGTTGAAACAAGCATTTATGGCTCTGTTCAACCTGACCCAACTTTGAGCGAAGCAATTGCAATCGCTCGTCAAATGAAACAATTTGAGCCTGACACTGTCATCTGTCTTGGTGGTGGTTCTGCTCTCGATGCTGGTAAGATTGGTCGTTTGATTTATGAATATGATGCTCGTGGTGAAGCTGACCTTTCTGATGATGCAAGTTTGAAAGAACTTTTCCAAGAATTAGCTCAAAAATTTGTCGATATTCGTAAACGTATTATTAAATTCTACCATCCACATAAAGCACAAATGGTTGCAATTCCTACTACTTCTGGTACTGGTTCTGAAGTGACTCCATTTGCAGTTATCACTGATGATGAAACTCATGTTAAGTACCCACTTGCTGACTACCAATTAACACCACAAGTTGCCATTGTCGACCCTGAGTTTGTTATGACTGTACCAAAACGTACTGTTTCTTGGTCTGGTATTGATGCGATGTCACACGCGCTTGAATCTTACGTTTCTGTTATGTCTTCTGACTATACAAAACCAATTTCACTTCAAGCGATCAAACTCATCTTTGAAAACTTGACTGAGTCTTATCAATATGACCCAGCGCATCCAACTAAAGAAGGACAAAAAGCCCGCGAAAACATGCACAATGCTGCAACACTCGCTGGTATGGCCTTCGCTAATGCTTTCCTTGGAATTAACCACTCACTTGCTCATAAAATTGGTGGTGAATTTGGACTTCCTCATGGTCTTGCCATCGCCATTGCTATGCCACATGTCATTAAATTTAACGCTGTAACAGGAAACGTTAAACGTACCCCTTACCCACGTTATGAAACATATCGTGCTCAAGAGGACTATGCTGAAATTTCACGCTTTATGGGATTTGCTGGTAAAGATGATTCAGATGAAAAAGCTGTGCAAGCTCTGGTTGCTGAACTTAAAAAATTGACTGATAGCATTGATATTAATATCACCCTTTCAGGAAATGGTGTCGATAAAGCTCACCTTGAACGTGAACTTGATAAATTGGCTGACCTTGTTTATGATGATCAATGTACTCCTGCTAATCCTCGTCAACCAAGAATTGATGAGATTAAACAGTTGTTGTTAGATCAATACTAATACTAATCATCTATTGATAAAATAATTGAAACGCTCTGATAAATTTGTCAGAGCGTTTTTCTGCATTTTTCAATATCGTGAATTGATTCCGTTCTTTTTTGCACGATTATAGACATAAGTAAAAGTGAATGTTCCTATAATCATATAGATAATCATTTGTAGAATAAGGAGTAGAAAAGTAGTCAATTCAAAGGGATTTTGGCTTACGTTTAAGCCAAGATTAATGGGTAAAACTTTGGTTAAGACAAGTAAAACTGCTGGCAACTTGTCCAAAGAGATTAAAGTGCCTGATGCAAAAAGTAAGAGATACTGAATAATTCCGACAAAAGAAGCGATTTTAGTAAACTTTAAGGTCAGTCCTGAGAATATCATGGAAAATCCAACAATTGCAAAAAAATTAATGACTAAAGCGGTTAAAGAAACCCAAGTCAAATTTATATGAATCTGATAGAAAAAACAGACAATGACCGTCGCAATCATTATTCTAATAAAATTAAAAATTCCCCAAACAATTGATTTAATAAATAAAATGTGAATCAATCGGATAGGTTTTAAAATTAACTGTTCAAAGGTTCCTACCTGTTTTTCATAAGAAATCGATTCTGACGCAACAGTCAAAACACCACTAAGTAAAAACCAAAAAGCATAGCCAATATAGCTCGAACTTGTAAAATGTTGCCCGAGAATCATAAAAACAAATAAAAGAATAATCATCATTACTAAACTTGAGATGAAATCTGGATAAAAGACTAAAGTTTCTCTTAGTTCTCGTTTAAATTCTGCTCTAAACATTTTACCCTCCTTTATAATAGTCAATTAAAATTTCTTCTATTGATCGGTCATGTTTTTTGTAAGAGATAATTTTTTCATCCTCTTCTATCAATTTTTTTAATTTTTCTTCTGCCAACTTTTCATCTGTAAGTTGATAGCTGTCAGTATTTGTATTAATAAGATAATAGACAAGAGAATTTTCTTGAATAAAAGATTCATATTTTCCTAAAAATGAAATTTCTCCTTTGTTTAATAAGAGAACTCTATCGGCAAGGGCTTTGATGACATCGGTTTGATGTGTGGTTAGGATAATTGTTTTATTATGTTCTTTTGACATTTTCTTGACCATATCCAGTAAGTCACGATTGGCTTTAAAATCCAGTCCCAAAGTCGGCTCATCTAAAAACAAAATTTTTGCATCATTGAGTAAGCTACAAATAATAGATAATTTTTGTTTCATTCCTCGTGAAAAGTTGAAAACGCGTTTGTTCGCTGCTTCTGCCAAATCAAATTGTTCTAAAAGCTGCAAGATTTCTTGCTTTTTGATTTTTCGTTTGTAAAGTGCTGCGAAATATTCGATATTTTCAAGGGCTGTTAGATAACCATAAGTATTTTCTGCATTTTCTAAGACTGCTGAGGTCATTTCATAAAGTTTTTGACCGTAAGTGTCGATAGCTTGCCCGTAGTAGTCGATTTCTCCGGAATCCTGTGCAAGAATATGGAGCAACATCTTAATCAATGTCGTTTTTCCTGCACCATTTTTTCCTAAGATAATAAAAATTTCTCCTTCATTGACAGAAAAAGAAATGTCTTTGATAATCGGATTATCTTCAAATGATTTTGAGAGATGAGCAACTTTTATTATTTCTTTCATAATTTGGCCTCAAAAATTTCTTTTATTAGCATTAGTCCATTATTTGTAAAATCGGTTTTTGGACACTTAAAATCATCATGACTTCTTTTATAATAACAGCCACCATCACAGTTTGGAAGAAATATACAACTAGCACAAGTATCATAAGCATATCCTATATTCTGTGCTTGAGAACGGGTAATTTCAAACATTGCAGAACCATAATCATTGATGTGAGCTTGTCTAAACTCATTTATACCAACAGCTTCTATACAAGAAAACAGAAAGCCATCAGCGCCTATAATATAACAATTTGTCTGTTTCATCATACAAGCCAAATTAATTTCTCGACCGTAAGGTTTGAATTTATAACCTCTGTGAATGGCTTGCTTATGAGCTCGATACCAAAAAGAGTCATTATCTTCAATCGTTTTGTCAAATTTTCCATTTGCTGTACTTATAACCTTGCTAAAAACCAATGGATATTTTATTTCCTTCTCTTCTAAAACATCTAGTAATTCTGTCACGTGGTTTTTATTGTCGTCATTTAAATTGGAGTTTAATTTAATTTTAATTTCTGGAAATTTTTCTTGAATTCTTTTTAAATTTTTAATGATAGTTAAAAACGACCCCTTACCACTTTCATAGATTCTATATTTATTATGGTCTTTTTGGGCACCATCAAGAGTAATAAAATAATCGTTCAACCCTAAGTGTAATAACTCCTCAATTTTTTTCATGTTTCCAAAGGTTCCATTGGATACTGTGCTAAAGTAAAAAGACTTATTGAGTTTATTACAAGCTGCCATAATTTTAATCATTTTGTCGGTATGTAACGTTGGTTCTCCACCAATAAAATTTAGATAAATATATTCAGGATTTTTATCTAAAACTATTTTTCTAATGAAATCTATAACATCTTTCTCCGTTTTATCATTCATAACAACTTTTTCTGCTATCACATTTTGGTAGCAATAACTGCATTTTAAGTTGCAATCATAATTTAAATGCACAATAATGTCCAAATTTGCTGTTGAATAAGTAAACATATTTCTCACAGGGGTTAGTAATTGACCACTTTCATCGTAATCGTCAGCAACTATAAAATATTTCTGAATTAATTCTTTTTTTAAGTGAGTTGGTAAAGAATTTTCAGCAACTGCTTTGTAAAATGTTTTCTTTGATAGAGTGTCGAAAATAATATACTGTTTTGTAACTTGATGGTACAGCAAAAGCGATGAATCATTTAATTCAATTATATTCACGTATTTATTGACTTTCATTTATTTTTCTCCACTATATTTTCTATAATCGAATGAAATTGGGTATCAAATTGCTCCTCCGCATCATAATAAACTTTGACTTTATTATCCATTAGTGATTTCCAGTTTTTATCCTCAAGTTTATATTTCATAAAACAATAATCTGGTAAAAACAAAACTGCACTAATACTTCGCAATTCGTTTTGACTTATCACCAAACTATTATTTAGTTCAATGAACTTGTTATCTCTATTTATATAAATTGATTCTCCGACTTTTACCAAGAGAATTTGCTCACATATTTTTTGGCTTATTAGTTGAAAATCTTGAATATTACTAAGAGACAATATTAGCGCGAGAGTTTTAGGATATTGACTAATATTATCAATAACATCATCAAGTTCTTTACTCTTAATTGTTAAAAATAACCTATTCCCATAGAGTGAAGACAAAAATAGATATTTTAGATAAACTTTTTCATCTATTTCTTCGTCAAATTTTATTCCATTAACATATAATTGATACTCCTCAGTTTTAAGAACAACTTTATGAGTTAATAAATTGATATATCTCTCTTCTTTTTCGTAGGCTAAAAGTGATAATTTTTCCATATTATTTTCCTTAACTCGAAAATATGGGGTCATGAATAACATGACCCCATTAAATCAGGCTACTTCTTCGGTACGTACAAGGCTATCTCCTGGACTTGGAGTATCTTTATTATTTTGAGTTTTCGCACAACAAGTAACATTGAATTTAACAGTATCTGTAAGTGATTCCTCAGCAGAACTGCTCTTGATAGAAAATGTTTTTTCTTCCATGATAATTTTACCTTTCAAAATGATTATATTTATCAATCAAAATTATTATTTTAACTGACAATACAATTTTAGCACTCTGAAAATTCTGTGAAAAAGTTTTGGAATATATGCCAAAAGGTCATAATCTTTCAATTTCTTCAAAAAGTGCTTTTGCTTCTAGTAGGAAACCATAATCTGCAAGAGTTTGCGCGTGTTTTTTCATTTCTTCTATCGCTCCGTTTTGTTTTTGCAATACCTTATAATGAGCTTTGTGATATTCAAAGAGGATTTTTTCATAGAAAAAATTGATACCTATTCCTATTTCTTTTAAATGGTTAATGTATTTAAAAGCTTGCATTAAGTTTTCTCGACGTAACCAAGTATCAATGAGATTTAAAAATGTTCTTATTACTATCTGTTGATTGAGATGAATTGAATGATAATAATTTGATTTTCCTAAAATTTGCATTCCGTAATACTTTAGTGCATTATCATCAAAATGTCGAAGACAATTGCCAAAAACCCACAGTTCATAGCGTCCCCATTCGCTGACAGATTCAAGGTAGTTCATCAAAAGGTCATTATCTTTTTTGATATCCTCTGCATTTTGAACCATTACTAAGTTGGTTTTAACTACTGTTTCATTAATTTTATAGTATTTATTTTCAGGATTTTGTTGAGATTTTTCTTTCCAAAAATTATGAATTTCTATAATTTTCTCGATGTTTTTTTGCGCATAAGCAACCGCCAACTTGTGACGAAAGTTGTATTCATCTGATTGTTCATAGTCGTTATAAAGGTTTTGAAATTCATCTAAATAGACATTTGAGTTTTCTAGGACGGTAAATAGTTTACCCACCGTAATCTCTGTTTCTCCTTTTTCAAATTTTGCGAGCTGAGATTCTGAAAAATCGCCACCAGTCATTTCTTTTAATTTCAAATGCTTCGTTTCTCTGATAAAAGCAATGATTTTTCCGGTTTTTAAATTTTTTTCCATTTCATTTTCCCTTTGTCATATATTCCAAATTTATTAAATTATTTGAAATTATTATACAACTTTGCTTTTAGCTTGTAAACTAGATAAAAAACTACTGACAGCTTTTCTGTCAGTAGTTTTTATTTTTCTAAATAATCTAAAGCGTCCTGAATAGTTTTGACGGGAACGATTTTCATCTTCGTTTTTAGTTTTTTAGCTGCGGCTTTGGCTCCAAGGTAATTGTTGCTACTTTCCTTTTTGGTGCCTGAGTCAGGCACTAAGAAGACCTTTGCCCCTTCTTTACTCGCTGTGGCTACTTTTTTATCAACACCGCCGATTTGACCAATGCTTCCGTCGTGTTCAATCGTCCCAGTTCCAGCAATTTCGCGACCGTTTCGCAAATCTTTTCCTGTCAACTGACTGTAAATTTCTAGTGTAAACATCATCCCCGCAGAGGGACCACCGATTGAACCCGCGTTGACAGTAACTTTCGGAGTCGTCACGACTTCAGTATGGTCAACTAGGCTAATCCCTATTCCTGTTTTACCATTAGCAATTTTGATGTATTTGCCAGTTGACTTGTGCTTTGTGCCGTCAATTCTCGTGTATTCAATCGTTACTGAATCACCGACTTTTTGTTTGGAAACATAAGCAATCATGTCGGCACTTGATGTAAACTGTTGACCATTGACTGCTGTAATCGTATCTGCAAGTTCTAGCTTATTTTTAAAGGTCGAATTTTTGGCAATATCAAGGACATAAACGCCTTCATATTTAAGCTCATAAGGTTTATTAGCTAATTTAAAAGCTTGATAAATCGCTGTATTCTGTGCCGTTTCCATGTAAAACTGGTTGACACGGTTGAACTGTGCGTCGTTAAGTCCACCAGTCATTTCTTGCTCACTGTAAATGCTTGTAAAACTATTAAAATGGCTGTAAATCATTGTAGCAAGATTTGCTCGTGCAATTTGGACAGTCGTCAGAAAAAAATCACCTTTATGTTCATCTTTTTTGCCTTCAACTTTGACCATTTTCCCTAAAGGCTCGGTTGTTCCGGGCATTTCCACATAGTAACTTGTTGGGTAAAATAAAGCTAAAAGGGCAACAACAATTAGACCAATCGAGATTCCCCATTTTAATTTGGGATTAATTTTTTTATTTTTTTTCATCTAATTTCCTTAATTCACGACTCACATTTTCTGGAACCCAAGCACTGACATCTTGACCAAAGGCATGTAATTCTCGCATCCGTGTTGAATTTAATGGTTCGAGTTCTGGTTTTGCTAAGAAAAAGATGGTTTCAATGCCTGTCATCTCCATATTAAAATAGAACATATTTTTTTCATATTCTAAATCTTGGCTATTGCGCAAAGAACGAACCAGAGCTGTCACGCCAAGTTTTTTTGCGATATTCACTGTCAAATCACGTTCATGTTTGATGACTTTGACTTTATGAGTTACTGACAGGCTTGTCAGTGCTTCTTCTAGCATTTCCACTCGTTTATCAGTTGGAAAAAGTGGATTTTTTTGGTCATTTTTAAAAATTCCAACATAAAGTTGATCAAAATGTTGACTGGCACGTTTGATAACGTCTAAATGACCATTTGTCAGTGGGTCAAAAGTTCCTGTAAAGAGTCCAATTTTTTCTGTCATTACTTTTTTCTTTCTTAATTTACTGACAGAATTTCTGTCAGTAAAAGTCAAAATTCATAAATTGAAATTTTAGAAATTCCGTAAGTTTTTTGTCTGGTCAGCTCTAATTTCCCAATTTGGTCAGGGAGTTCAACTTCCTTGTCTGTTTCACAGACGACAATTACATTTTCTGTCAGTCGTTTTTTCTCTTGCAAAAGTTCTAAGTTTTCAACAATTTGTTCTTTAGCATAAGGTGGGTCTAAGAGGACTAAATCAAAAGTCTCTGACAAGTTTGATAAGACTCGTTCTGCTGACATTTTTAATAATTGAAATTTTTCAGGCTCTTTGGTCATCTTGATATTTTCCAAAATGACTTGTTGAGCTGCTCTGTCTTTTTCGACGAGAATGGCGTGATCCATTCCTCTTGAAATGGCTTCAATTGCCAAACTGCCTGAGCCTGCAAATAAATCAAGAACACGTCCCCCTTCAAAATAAGGGCCAATCATATTAAAAATGGCTCCTTTAACTTTATCGGTGGTTGGTCTTGTTGTTTTTCCTGCCAATGTTTTCAGCGGTCTTCCGCCATAATTTCCTGATACTACTCTCATGAAAATAATTATATCACAAAATTTCAAATGGAGAGCCGAATCTCCCTGTAAGCCTTGGTTTAAAGGTTCTGTCAGTAAAAATTTTCTTATTATTTTACTGACAAAAAATAAGTTTCTCAAATCAGAATTTCATTCTAACTTTTGAAACTTATTTTTACCTATATTTAACTCATGAATGACTTTCATGCATCCGAATTGCTCGTAGTGAGGGCAGCACACCTAATACAATAATGAAAAACATGAAGATGGTCATTCCAATATTTCCATAAAGACTTGAGAGAGACACAAGGATTCCTGACAAGACCGAAGCGATAGGCTGAGTCACTGAAAAAGCTCCCGTATAAGTTCCCACTTGGTCTCCATCCATTAAATCGGCTCGCAGAGCCTGTGAAAATGGAACCAAAATCATTTCACCGATTGTTGCTACCAATGCTGCAATCAGTTCCCAAGTTAAATCACGACCAAGAAATGCAATCATGAAGCCCAAACCTTGCAAAATAATTCCAATGGATATTCCACTACTTCGTGACCAGTTTTTGGTTAGTTTGTTGACTCTCCCCATAAATAATACGATGACTAAGGTATTGACCATTAGGAAAATTGTCAGCATCCGTTGTCCATAAACTTCAATTCCAAAAATCCTTGCTGTTCTAAAACTATCACTCAAATGGACTGGAAGATAATAATCAATTTGATTAAAAATCATCGCAATAAAGACCGAAGCAAATAAATAATACATGAAAATACGGTCTTTAGCAACTGTGAAATAGGCTTTAATAATGTTTGATTCTTGCTTATGCTGCTGAGTATCTGGATTGAAGGATTCATCAATCCAAAAAATTACAACCAAACAACTAACGATTTCTTCAATTGTGATAGCTAAAAGTAACCAAACCAAATAATCTCGGAAAAACCAACCTGAAAGTCCCGAACCAATCATGATTGCAAAATTGATAATCCAATATTGAATACTATAAACGACTCGCCGATTTTCACTTGTTGTCAAATCTACAATCATCGCTTGACTTGCGGTGTTAAAAAAGCCAAAACCAAAATTAATAATAAGAAATCCTAAAAAAGTAACCCAAGGATTGAAGTAAAAAGATGAGTTTGCAAATGTTGCTAAAGCTCCACCAAAACCAGTAATGGCAGTTGAGAAAATCATCACAGGTCTTCGTCCCTGAACGTCGGACAAATGACCAGCATAAAGCCCAACCAAGAAAACCATGACTGAACTAATGACTAAAAGTAATCCCGTGATTCCCGCTCCCATATATTTATTGTAGTAAATTGTCATTGAGCCACCAACTGTACTAAAGCAAAGCGTCCCAAAAAAATTCATAATTAAACGAATTTTAAGTGTTGGATGTAATCCAAAAAAATCTTTCATTTTATTTCTTTCTGTTTTTTTCAATAAAAAATCTATCTTGACTCCTTTTCAAGATAAATTCCTGTTTTTAGAAGTCATTTTTTTAATTAATTTTTGTTTTCTGATGTCTATTTACAGCAATAAGCACTAAAATAATCGCTAGAACTTCAGTCAATGCTAAGATTAAAGAAACTCCTGTTGCTTTAATCATTGGTGAAATCGAAACAAGTAAACCGGCAAGAATGGAGGCAATCGGCATCTTAATTGCGGCAACGCCATTGTAAGAACCAATTTTTTCTGGATTCATCAAATCTGCACCTAAAGTTTGAACACTTGGTGTATAAACAATTTCACCTAAAGTATAAACAATTCCGGCAATGAAAATAGGCGTAAACGTCGTTGTCAAAAATGAAAAAATCATCCCAATTGCCATAAATAAACTTCCCCAAATAAATCCTTTTTGGTGTGACCAGTCCTTGGTCAATCGATTTAGGGTGGTCATTAATAGGACCACTAATACACAAGCTAAAATCAAATAAATCGTAAGCATCCGTTGTCCATAGATTTCAAAACCAAAAAAAGTGATTGTTTTAAAACTATTTGATAAATGAACAGGCAAAAAATTATCAAATTGCATGATAATAAAAGTGGTCGCAATATTAGCACCCATAAAAATCATGTAAGTTTTATCTTGTAGCACTGTCTTATAGGCCTGAAAAATATTTTCTGCTTCTTCTTTGGCCTTTACAATCGGTCTAAAAGTCTCAGTCATTACAAAAGTGGTTAAGAAAAATGAGACTAAGACAGTTAAAAGTAATATCACTAAAAGTGCTTCAAATGCTGGTCTAAAAAGCCAAGCACCTAATGCTGCTCCTAAAATAACTGACAAGTTTTGCGCCCAATAATCCAACATAAAAACAACTTTACGATTTTCAGCATTTGATGCATCAATAATCATGGCATTTCCTGCAGTAATCACAAGATTATAACCAAAACTAATCAGCAAAAAAGCAATAAAAGTTGACCAAGGATTCACGTGACCTGGTAAGTTTGAGGCAATGGCTAAAAGAGCTCCCAAAAGTTGAATCACTGTCCCAAAAACCATCACTGGTTTTCGACCATTTCGGTCAGCAAAAAAACCTGCAAGAATTCCTGCGACAAAAGTGGCTACTGCAGATAAGGCAAGCAAAATCCCTGTAATTGCACTTCCCAAATGTTGATTATAATAAATGGTCATTGAAGAAAAAACGGTGCCATATGAAAAGGCACCTAAAAAAACAATTCCTAAACGGAGTTGCAAATTTTTGTCTAAATTCCAAAACTCTTTCATATTATTCCTTAAATTTTCCGATTTTTTTAATTTATCTATAATTGTAGCACAAATAATAAACAAAAACTAGGTGGATTTTTAAAAGTTGTTAATAAAATACAGAGATTGAAAACATAACTTATGAAAATATACAAAAAATCACTGACAGAAATCTTGTCAGTGATTTTTATGACACTTTTAATCAAAGATTAAAGGCGGTCATTCAATTCTTTGCTGAGTTCTTCAAATCCTGGTTTACCAAGAAGAGCGAACATATTTTTCTTGTAAGCTTCAACACCTGGTTGGTTGAATGGGTTAATTCCGTTCAAGTAACCAGAAACACCAATAGCAAGTTCAAAGAAGTAAATTGCATATCCAAGTGTGAATTCGTCTTGTTCAGGCAATGTCACGATCATGTTTGGAACATTTCCGTCAGTGTGAGCAAGAAGCACGCCGTCAGCTGCTTTTTTGTTAACGAAGTCAACATCTTTACCTTGCAAGTATCCAAGTCCATCAAGGTCAGCGTCAAGTTCTGGAATGTTGATGTTTTTACGTGGTTTTTCAATACGGATTGCTGTTTCAAAAACAGTACGTGTTCCTTCTTGAATCCATTGTCCTAATGAGTGAAGGTCTGTTGAGAAGTTAGCTGAAGTTGGGTAAATTCCTTTTTGGTCTTTCCCTTCTGATTCACCAGCCAATTGTTTCCACCATTCCGAGAAATATTGAAGGCTTGGTTCGTAATTGATCAAGATTTCTGAGAATTTACCTTTACGGTAAAGGATATTGCGAAGTGCAGCATAGGCGTAAGCATCATTTTCATGAACATTTGTAGAAGTGTATTCTTTACGCGCAGCGTTAGCACCTTCCATCAAAGCTGTGATATCAGCACCTGAAGCTGCAATTGGCAAAAGTCCAACAGCTGTCAATACTGAGAAGCGTCCACCAACTGAATCTGGAACAACAAAAGTTTCCCAGTTGTTTGCGTCAGCATTAACTTTTACAGCACCTTTTTCTTTATCAGTTGTTGCGTAAATACGTTTGTTTGCTTCTTCACGACCGTATTTTTTAACTAACATTTCTTCGAAGACACGGAAAGCAATCGCTGGTTCTGTTGTTGTACCTGATTTAGAGATTACATTTACAGAGAAATCTTTGTCAGCAACGTAATCTACAAGGTCAGCCAAGTATGATGAAGAAATTGAGTTACCAGCATAAAGAATACGTGGTGCTTTACGTTCTTCGGCAGTTTGCAAGTTAACAAAGCTGTTGCTCAAAAAGTCAATTGCTGCACGTGCACCGAGGTATGAACCACCGATACCGATAACAATAAGAACTTCTGAATCAGATTGAATTTTTTTAGCTGCTTTTTGAATACGAGCAAATTCTTCTTTGTCGTAATCTTCAGGAAGGTCAAGCCATCCGATATAATCGCTCCCAGCACCTTTTCCTTCGTGGAGCAATTTAGCTGCCCCGTCGATTTGCCATTGGATTTCGTCTAATTCATTTTCAGCTACAAATGGAGTGAGTTTTGAATAGTCAAATTTAATATGAGCCATTTTAATTCCTTTCAATTTCTCGCTTTTTACGAGAATTTAGCTATTGAAGAACGACAACTTTTGCATTGTTTTATCTTCGAATTTTCTAGTTCATTTTATCACTTTTTCGGCTTTTTAACAATACTAAAGGTTATGTAAGCGCTTATTTGTTTAGCTTTCTATCTGTGAAACTTTTCCAGCTTTGGGACAGCTTTTTTTATAAAAATTTAGTTTAAGATTTCAATGAATATTTATTGTTATTAAAAGATTTACTGATAAGCTAACTCCTAACACTTTTAAGGGTGTCAAATCTCTTTGACGACTGACAAATCAGTCTTTCATGTAAATTTTTGCTAAAATATTAATGATGAAATATACATTTGAAATTGACCTTGACCGTTATAACAATCTAGCCCAACAAAAACAAAAGACACATAAGAAATTTTTAGCTGGACTTGCCAAAAAACCACCAAAGCAATTAGATAAAATCGTTAAAGAAGTTCATGAAGAGGTTTTTTTAGAAATTGATTGCACCAAATGTGCTAATTGTTGCAAAACCTTAGGCCCTCTTTGGACAGAGGCCGATATTGAACGCGTCGCCAAACATTTAAAAATGAAAGTGAGTGACTTTGAAGCCGCATATCTCCGAACTGACGAAGATGGTGACAAAGTTTTTCAAACCATGCCTTGTCCGTTTCTTGGTTCTGACAATCTCTGTAGCATTTACGAAGTTCGTCCTAAAGCTTGTCGCGAATTTCCCCATACTGACCGTAAAAAGATTTATCAAATCAATAATTTAACGATAAAAAATACACTTTACTGTCCAGCTGCTTATGAATTTGTTGAGAAATTATCTTATAGACTCAAATAAAAATTACTGACAGGTCTGTCAGTAATTTTTTTATTATGCCAAAAGTTCTTTCAAAGCTTCTTTTGTATCTGTCAGTGAATGTCCCAAGGCTTTTTCAAAATCTTTAGATTCCACATCTAAATCTTTTGCTTCAATATCTTTTTGGAAGCCGAGGAAAAGTTCCGCTACAAAATCTGGAAGTCCAGTTTCAACTAAATGACTGACAAAAGTTTTGTCATCAGCAGCGACTACTTCAAATTCCTTATCAGAAACTGCTTTTAGTGCTTGAGCAAGTTCGGCGTAAGTCAATATTTTTCCTGAAAGCTCCAAAACTTCTGGAAAATCTGCTCCAGCAAGTGCTTTTGCTCCAACTTCTGCATATTCGCGTTTCAAAGCCCAGCCCACTTTACCTGTTGGTGCATTGTATACAAATTTTCCAGTTGAAAGTGCGGCAGCAATAATTGGCATTTCATTTTCAAAGTACCAGTTATTACGTAAAAATGTGTGAGCAATTCCTGATTTTTTAATCGCCTTTTCAGTATAGATGTGGTCAGCAGCTAAGTCACTTGTTGCCCTTTCTGCTTGAGGAAAACTTGTATAAGCAATATAAGAAATTCCAGCACTTTTGGCTGCATCAACAACATTTTGATGCTCAGCTTGACGATTTCCCGGCGCTCCTGAAACAAAAAGCAAACGGTCAATTCCTGTAAATGCTTGTTCTAAAGCAGTTAAATCTGAATAATCTGCCAAACGTACATCGAAACCTGCCGCTTTGAGTGGGGCTGCTTTTTCTTCTGTGCGAGCCAAAACCGCAATATCAGAAATTGGAACCAATTCTTTCAAAAATCCGAGTGCATAAGTACCATATCCACCTGTCGCACCTGTTACTAAATATTTCATGTTAAATCCTCCATTTATTTATTATTTTTTATATTTTAAAGTAGCTTGCTTTTTTGACTACCTAAGTGTATAATATCATTGTACTATCACTATGTAAAGTAAGCACTTGAAAGTTAGATACACCCCTTTTAGATACTATTGTATAATATCAACGATTTGAGGTAATAAAAAAATGAAAAAAATTTCTGAACTTCCAGATTGTCCTGTTGAAACAGCACTTGTTTTGATGGGCGACCGTTGGAAAATGCTCATTGTCCGTGATTTATTAGAGCGAACCATGCGCTTTGGCGAACTTCAACGTTCAGTTGGACATATTTCACAAAAAGTTTTGACCCAACATTTACGTGCCCTCGAAGAAAGCGGGCTAGTTCATCGTGAAGTCTATGCAGAAGTACCCCCTCGTGTTGAATATTCACTGACAGAACTTGGAAGAACCCTCAAGCCCATCCATGATACGATGGCAGCTTGGGGAAATCTTTATAAAAAAGAAATCAGCAAAGCTTAGAGATAAAAATTACTGACAGGAAATTCTGTCAGTATTTTTTGTTTAATTATTTATAAATTTCTGCGCACTTTTTCTAATTTTTCAAAAATACGGTGAACAATCGGTCAGTAAAACAGCTGATTTCTGGATTTTTCTACTATTTATTTTAGGTCAAAGTATCAATCTACATAAAAAACAAGTAGAAAATTTGCTATCTTTCTTATTTTTTGATTTTATTCTAAAAAAACCAGTAGCTCAAAAGCAATTGGTTTTTTATTTATGATTAGTTTTCTTTCAATTCTGCGATACGAGCTTTCACAGTATCGAATTTCTCTTGATAATCGGCTAATTTATCTTTTTCTTTTTGAACAACTTCTGCTTTAGCATTCGCAACAAAACGTTCATTACCCAATTTTTTATTCACTAAATCTAACTCTTTTTGCCATTTGGCAAGTTCTTTTTCAAGTCGAGCAATTTCTTCTTCGATGTTAATCAAACCAGCCAATGGTAAGTATAATTCTGCTCCAGTAATGACCGCTGACATCGCTTGTTCTGGAACCGCCAAGTCTTTAGCAATTGTTAATTCTGAAGGATTAGTGAAACGGCTGATATAAGGAGAAACAGCATTCAAGAAATCTGCATGTTCAGATTTAATCAACATTGGGACAGCTTTAGACAATGGAGTATTAACCTCAGCACGAATATTACGAACGGCTGTAATTAATTCGATTAACATCGCCACACCTTCGCTTGCCTTGTCGTCATTAAATTCTGGACGTACTTTTGGATATTCGGCAACAACAATTGAACCAGAAGTATTTGGTAATTTTTCAAAGATTTCTTCAGTGAAGAAAGGCATAATTGGGTGTAATAGACGTAAAACTTGATCTAAAACATGGAGCAATACTGCACGTGTAATGTCTTTTTCAGCTTCATCCTCACCAAACATAACTTCTTTTGTTAATTCCAAATACCAGTTTGCAAACTCATCCCAAATGAAATTGTAAAGAATATGACCAGCGACACCAAATTCAAATTTATCCATTTGTTCAGTCACGCGCCGGGCAGTATCATTCAATCGTGTCAAAATCCAACGGTCAGTGACATTACCAGCAGTTTTATTTGCAACTTTTGTCAAAGCCGAAGAAACAGCATCAGCACTGACATCTTCTGCATTCATCAAAATATAACGTGAAACATTCCAAATTTTATTGATGAAATTCCAAGCGGCATCCATTTTATCATAAGAAAAACGCACATCTTGTCCTGGTGCAGAACCATTTGATAGGAACCAACGGAGTGCATCAGCTCCATACTTTTCAATCACATCCATTGGATCAATTCCGTTACCAAGCGATTTAGACATTTTACGTCCTTCTTCGTCACGAATCAAACCATGAATCAAAACATTGTGAAATGGTGATTTACCAGTGAATTCTAAAGATTGGAAAATCATGCGTGAAACCCAGAAGAAGATAATATCATAACCTGTTACAAGGGTACTTGTTGGGAAATAACGTTTGAAGTCTGCTGAGTTTTCATCTGGCCAACCCATTGTTGAAAATGGCCACAAAGCTGAACTAAACCAAGTATCGAGCACATCTTCATCTTGTGTCCAACCTTCTCCATCAGGTGCTTCTGCACCAACATACATTTCACCCGCTTCATTATACCAAGCTGGAATTTGATGTCCCCACCAAAGTTGGCGTGAAATAACCCAATCATGAACATTTTCCATCCATTGCATGAAAGTATCATTGAAACGTGGCGGATAAAATTCTACTGCATCTTCTGTTGTTTGATTAGCAATTGCATTCTTAGCTAATTCGTCCATTTTGACAAACCATTGTGTTGATAAACGTGGTTCAACAACCACTCCTGTTCGCTCTGAGTGCCCAACTTCATGGCGGACTGGTTTTATATCAACCAACTGCCCCAATTCCTTGAGGTCAGCAACAATTTGTTTGCGGGCTTCAAAACGGTCAAGACCTTCATATTTTCCACCATTTTCATTGATGGTTCCGTCATTGTTCATCATGTTAATCATTGGCAAATTATGACGCATCGCAACTTCAAAGTCATTAGGGTCATGAGCAGGTGTAATTTTTACAACCCCAGTTCCTTTTTCCATATCAGCATGGTCGTCTGTCAAAATCGGAATGACACGATTAATGATTGGGAGGATAACATTTTTGCCCACTAAATGTTTATAGCGTTCATCTTTTTCATTGACGATAACAGCTGTATCACCAAGGAAAGTTTCTGGACGTGTTGTGGCGATTTCAACAAACTCATCACTTCCTTCAATTTGGTAAGTGATGTGGTAAAAAGCCCCATCAATTTCTTTGTGAATGACTTCAATGTCTGACAAAGCAGTCATCGCTTTTGGATCCCAGTTGATGAGTTTTTCACCACGGTAAATCCAACCTTTATTGTAAAGTTGAACAAAAACTTTACGAACCGCTTGCGAAAGGCCTTCATCAAGAGTAAAACGTTCACGAGAATAATCCACTGAAATCCCCATTTTACCCCATTGTTCCTTGATTGTTGTGGCATATTCATCTTTCCACTCCCAAACTTTATCAAGGAATTTTTCACGTCCAAGGTCTTGTGGTAAAATGCCATCCTCAGCAAGGCGGGCAGCAACTTTTGCTTGAGTGGCAATCCCCGCATGGTCCATTCCTGGCAACCAAAGCGTATCAAAACCTTGCATCCGTTTTTGACGGATGATGATGTCTTGCAAAGTTGTATCCCAAGCATGACCCAAGTGGAGTTTTCCTGTCACATTTGGTGGTGGAATAACGATGCTATAAGGCTCTGCATCAGGATTTCCAGAAGGTTTGAAAACATCAGCTTCAAGCCATTTTTCGTAGCGTCCTGCTTCAACCTCTGTCGGGTTGAATTTTGGGGTTAGTTCGTTTGTCATGTTTTTCTCCTTTGGGTACAAAAAAAGCACCCTGATTTATTCTCCAGGGTGCTTCCGCACGGTACCACCTGATTTTCGTCAATTGACGACACTCATTTTATGCCATAATTTTCTTGAAATGACGCAACCTTCATAAAGTTTGACTGAACACTTTCACCAACCGTGTTCTCTCTATAAGTCTTGCTTTATTACTCCTCGTCAACTTGTTTTTATTTTAGCAGAATTCTTGTTTTTTTACAAGATACTTCTAAATTTTTATTTTTCTTTAATGATTTCTAAAAAATGCTCCAAGCCTTCTTTGGCTTGAATTTGCTGATTACATTGTTCAGAATCTAAGCAAATATAGGTGCCATTTTTAGTATAGGTCCCGTCAGCGCCTCTTTTTGTTGTCGCTAGAAATTGAGTGACAATACTTGTTTTTTGGCAAATGGCACAGATATTTTTCATACTGCCAGAGATACTGCCATAGAAACCACGCCCGTCAGCGGTCAAAAGATATTTTCGGCCGCTTGAAACTTCATTCCAAGCAAAGTAAGTGACATCACGTAAGTCCCATTGACTTGTCGCTGGAATTTTTAACTTTTTAACTTTTTTGAAAGCTTTTTTCATTTGAGATTCACTCGGTAAATGAAAAGCTTCGACTAAAGTTTTAAGTTCTGTCAGTAATTTTTCAGCTTGTTCTCTTGATAATTTTGGATTATCAATGGCTGATAAATATTCTTGGATAGCAACTTTTACTGACAGATTATTTTCACTGACAAGGCTGTCAGCATTTTCAGCGATTTGCAAAATTTCTGTGGCGACTTGGGCGTAAACTGCCTCAACTGTCAATTTATCATTGACAGAGTGATAGACATTGACGAGGTCAAAGGTCAGGTATTTAATTCGATTATATTCATATGGTTTTAACATTTTCTTATTCCTTAAGATGTGAACCCGACTGCTTTGAAGTTATGAAAATTGAGAAAATGCGGTTCTGTGCAAGGCACAAGTTCCTTTTTGTCCATTCTCATCCACTTCAAGGAGGGTGAACTCAATTTGTTCTTATCCGCAAAGAAATAAGACTTTGCGGTAATCTAAGCGAGAGCTCTTACTCGCACTTGATTACCAACCATCTTCTTAAAATTCATTTGAATCTCCTTTTATCTAATGGTTAGAAGTCACTTCTCTAAAAATAGAAGTCACTCATTAAAATGTTTTTGTTCCAAAATCTGGAACGTCATGGAAATCTTTACCATTTTTGTAGTTTTCAAATTTTCCTTGCAAAAATTGGTATGCGTCTAAACGACTTTCATAACGAATAGCTGCTTCTTTCGCTTCTTTTTTACCGTCTTCTGTGGCAATTTTTTCAGCTGCTTTCATGGCAAGTTCAGAAATTTGAACTTGTTGGTCCACCCATTCTTGAAAATCTTTTAAAAAATTTTGTTCGTAAGTCATTTTTTCTCCTATTAAAATTCAGAGCTGTTGGCTCATCATTATCTTTTGGGTTTGATTAAATCATAGCTTTGCTCAACCATTTTGCAAACTTGCTCATCAGCAACATCTCCACCAAGTAAAACATCGTTCCAATGCGTTTTATTCATGTGAAATGCTGGATTAATATCCGCAAAGAAATCTCGCAATTCGATTGCGATTTCTGGCTTCTGCTTGATTGCGATATTGACTCGGCCTTCTCGCTCAGAAATATAAGCAAATGATTTTTTATTCTTTAAATGTCGCATCACTACCGTTGGCTGACCCTTCTCCATTTTGGCAAAGGGAGTATCTGCAAAAGTCGGCCCAAGAGACAAGCAAAAATTAATAAGTTCTTTTTTATTCATCTATTTATTAAGCTCCAATTGATAAGCAAAACGGTCACCTTCAAATTGAACAAGTCCTCGTTTTACAAAGCCTTCACGTTCAAAGACATGTTGCATCAATTTATTGACCGGGTGGGTATCTAGGCGAAAATCAGAGTATCCTTTAGATAACATCAAGGTAAAAATATTTGAAAATAGATATCTTGTCAAAGATTGTCCACGAAATTCGTTAGACAAAGCAATTCGATGAATGGTCACATAATCAAAATTTTGATTTGACCAAGCGCCGTCAGTAATTTGAGTATAAGCTGGTTCTTCACCTGTAATAATTGCACAATAACCGGCTATTTTATCATCAACTAACAAGACATAGGCCTGTTCTTTCGCAAAATCCTCTTCAATATCAAAAACTGCTGGATAAGCATTTTGCCATTGGTCACTCCCGGAATCAGCCAAAAAAGTTCTTGCTTCTTCAATAATTTTCATAATTGACAGCAAATCTTTCGGGCCTGCTTTTCTCATATAAATCATATAAAACCTCGGATTTTTTCCATTTTATCATAAAAATAATTAATGACAGAACCGTCAGATTTACTGACGGCTCTTTTTATTGACAGTATCATCAACTTTCCTATCAAATCTCTTATCTGTCAGTAAATCTAATTTTTTTAGATGTCACAAAACGCTAGTCTAAAGAAATTTCTGGATTTTCTCTAGTGACTAGGAGTACCTGTGCCGTTCCCCCTAAATATTTTTCACTCAATTCAGCTAATTTTTGAGTTGCAGCATCTAGAACTTCACCGCGTTCAGGGTCAACAGATTCAATAATCAAAAAAGCATTTTTGGTTTGTTCTGTCAGCATCGTTCTTTGACCATCACGCCAATTCCATGAGCGACAAACTGCCCCTTCATCATCAAGATAGCAGATTTCACCAGGCAAAGCATTATCAGCTTCATCATCACCCAAAGCCAAGAAATGTTCGCCACCAACAGCTTTTGTCAAACGTAGATTTCCTGCAAAAGTATCAATATCCTCACCACCAGCAGGTAGCCCATAGTTCAAGCTAATACTATTGTAAATATCAACCAAAGGATTAATCGAACCCACAGCTTTACCTTTATCTACTCGTTTAAGCAGATTTTCAATCGAACTTCTAGCCCCTTTTTTTGTTTTAAATTTTTGATAAGCCTTGCGCCAAACAGAGACTACAGGATTTTCACTAAAAACAGCCGCTTCTAAAAATTGCTCTGCATTTTCATTCGCCTCATCAAGATTTTTTTTGATTTCAGCACTTGATTCCATACTATTATCAATATTTTTAGCTAAAACAATTCCGATTTTTGTCTCAGGAAAAAGTTCCCAAAATTCAGGTTCAACAATAAATTTTTTCATAATTTTTTCTTACTTTTCTAATTTTAACTATAAAATTTACTGACGAAAATCTTGTCAGTAAAATACGACTGAATAAGGAGTATTTTATCTGTGGATAAAGAATGAAAAGCGGAGCTGGTCATTCTATCATTCGTCAGCGAGTGAATTGAGCATTTTAGTTGTGGATAAAAGAATGAACAGCAAAGCTGAGCGTTCTATCCATCGTCAGCGATTGAACAACGGGCAGGTAAATCGTAATTAAAAGAATGAACAACTAAAATATCCATTCTGTCAGTAAATTTTCACTTAAACTTTAGCTGCTAGCAATTAATAATTCTGTCAGCAAAATTTCTCAATATTTACCATATTTTTGCGGACGGCGTCCACGTTTTTTACCTTTAGCAAAAGCTTCAGCTTTACGTTCTTCTTCCAAATGTTCAAATTTAACAATTTTCAAAGGTTCATCACGTTTTGTCAATTTAACAACTGCTTCAGTTCTTGCTGTATGTGGGAACATGTCCACTGATTGGATGTATTCTACTTTATAATAATTGGCCAAAACGACTAAATCTTTTGCCAAAGTTGAAACGTTACAGCTGACATAAACCATTTTTTCCGGTGGGAATTTAGTAATTGTTTCAAGCAATGCATCATCAAGCCCCGTACGTGGTGGGTCAACAATCATTGCAGTTGCTCTATGACCAGATTTGTTCCAATTTGGAATAATTCGCTCCGCTTTACCAATTTCATAGTGGCAATTTTTAAGCCCCAAACGTTTGGCATTTTCACGCGCATCAAAAATTGATTCTGGTGTAATATCCATTCCATGAACCGATTTTACTTTTTTAGCCACCGCAAAACCAATCGTACCTACACCACAATATGCATCAATGACACGGTCATCTTTTTTAGGATTCAAAGCCTTAACTGCTTCACCATAAAGTACATTGGCTTGCTCAGAGTTCAATTGGTAGAAAGCACGAGGACTTAATTCAAATTCATAATCCAAAACGCCTTCGGTAATTGTTTCTTTTTCATTGAACAAAATTTGTGTGCGTTCGCCATAGATTTCACTGGTTTTTCTTGGGTGGAAATTGACCGCAACCGTCACAATTTCTTCAAATTCTTCTGTCAGTGCTGACAACATTTTATCAAATTTAACAAAAGAATTTTTTTGACGTTTTGAAGGTTCTTCACGTAATTCAGGCCAAACTTGTCCGTCCAAAATAATTGGTGTTGAAGTCACAAAAATGATTTGTACTTCACCTGTTTTTTGTGAGCGACGAACCATGACCGTACGAATTCCGCCGATTTTACGTTCATCATATACAGGTAAATCAAATTTTTCAATCAAACGGCAAATGTGATTGATAATTTCTTGGGTTTTGGGATCTTGAACCAAACAGTTATCTAGGTTAACCAAATGATGTGTTCCTTCTTGATAAAGTCCCGCAATCACTGTTCCGTCATTCAAACGACGCACTTGGAACTGCAATTTGTTACGATAACCAAG
The DNA here is from genome assembly GCF_016517475.1 of Lactococcus sp. S47. Taxonomy (NCBI): domain Bacteria; kingdom Bacillati; phylum Bacillota; class Bacilli; order Lactobacillales; family Streptococcaceae; genus Lactococcus; species Lactococcus sp. S47. Next base: position 5,096 of record NZ_JACVUB010000013.1, on the reverse strand, counting down.
TGTATTTTCCATTCCCAAAGTTGCACGCAATTCATAATTACGCCAACCTGCTGGTTTATATTTTTCTAAGGCCTGACGCATAACATCACGCTTAAATTCCAATTGCATTGGATAAGAAAGATGCATGATGTGAGATTGACTCATTTCATGATAAGCTCTATCCTGTGGTTTCACACGGTTTGGTGATTTTTCAATAATCTTAACCAATTTTGCACGACTAAAATTTCTAGCATTTTCAGTAATTTCAACTAAAACTTCTTCACCTGGAAGTGCATAAGGAATAAAAACAAGTCGTCCTGAAATGACGCCAATTCCTTCCCCATTTATTCCCATTCGCTCGATTTCGAGTTGAAGTTTCTGTCCTATTTTTAAATTTATCATTTGTTAATTATTTTCCCTCTAGTTCGTCAATTAAATGACCATTTTCAATCCATTATAAAAAAATCACTAATAAAGGATTGTGTGATACACTATTATAACATTTCACAATTTCTTTTTGTAGTCTTTTTCTACTTGAATCCTAAAAGATTTGAACTTATTTTTTCATCTATGAATATTATTCTCCAAATAAAAAGCCTGACACTGTCAGACCTTTTATTTTTTCTTTAATTATTGTTTTTTACGTCTAAGTAAAAGAGCAAGTGGCGAAATAATCACTGCCATAATTCCTAGCAGAGTCAAAACAATTTGTGATTTTTGACTATCACCAGTACTTGGAAGAACATCTGTTGGCTTACTATCTTTTACAGCCTTAGCCGTAGGTGTTTTTGATTGATTATTAGATGGTTGACTTGGTTTATCTGGGTGAACTGGAGGAACGATAATTCCTGCAGGCACCTTATGATAAACGACAATTCTTTCAATGTCCGCTGTATCTACCGTAATTCCTGTCATTTCATCAATCTTAAGTTGACTTGCGATGTAATCTTTAATGATTGGCGAAAGAACTGCTGCAAATCTTCCACCATTATCAGCTGTCCAGTCACTATAAGTTTTCTCACCCGTCACTTTGTCAGTAGTGATTGTCCGACTAAAGACAATTGTTGCCTTATAGTTGTCAGCAGCCTTATCCCCATTATCATAAACATAATGAATGACTTCATTAACTGATTTATTTTCCGTCTCAACTACTGTGCCATGTTTTAGTCTCACAATATAATGTTGAGGGTCATCAGCAAATTTAGTTCCATCTTCTGGATAATCATTTGAAACTAATTCGTAGCCCTTATCTGTATAAGATTTAATCGTATCAGCCGTTGTATAACCTGAATCATCTCCAGTTCCACCAGACAAATCTTTAGTAGTCAAAATTTTTCCAGTCGTTTCATCAATATAAGTAACATCAATGGTTCCTTGATTTCGAGTGTAAGTTACTGTCACAGAAATATCTTCTGTATCTACCGTAATCCCTGTCATTTCAGAAACTTTAAGTTGATCAGCTGTATAGCCATCAATTACTGGAGAAGTTACTGACGCAAAACTATCACCGTTATCAGCTGTCCAATCACTATAAGTTTTCTCACCCGTCACTTTGTCAGTAGTGATTGTCTGACTAAAGACAACCGTAGCATTGTAGTCAGTAGCTGCTTCTCCCCCACCTTCATAAACATAATGAATCACTTGATTGACCGTTTTATTCTCAGTCACTTCTGTTAACCCGTGTTTTAATCTCACAATATAATGTTGAGGGTCATCAGCAAATTTAGTTCCATCTTCTGGATAATCATTTGAAACTAATTCGTAGCCTTTATCTGTATAAGATTTAATCGTGTCAGCCGTTGTATAACCTGAATCATCTCCAGTTCCACCAGACAAATCTTTTTTACTTAAAGTCTGTCCCGTTGTTTGGTCAATATAAGTAATATCAATAGTTCCTTGATTTCGAGTATAAGTTACTGTCACAGAAATATCTTCTGTATCAGCAGTAATTCCTGTCATTTCAGAAACTTTAAGTTGATCAGCTGTATAACCGTCAATTACTGGAGAAGTTACTGACGCAAAACTATCACCGTTATCAGCAGTCCAATCACCGTATGTCTTATCATTCGTTACTCTGTCAGTAGTAATAGTACGACTAAAGTCAACCGTAGCATTGTGGTCAGTAGCTGCTTCACCTCCACCTTCATAAACATAATGAATCACTTGATTGACAGCTTTTTTATCAGTTGATTCTGTTAAGCCATGTTTTAATTTTACTACATAGTGTTGTGGCTCATCCGTAAAGACTGTCCCCCCACTTGGGTAATCATCAGAAACTAATTCATAGCCTTTATCTGTATATGACTTGATATCATCAGCAGTTGTATAATTTGACGGATCATCCGTTCCACCAGATAAATCTTTTTTAGTCAAAACTTGACCAGTTGTTTCATCAATGTAAGTAACATCAATGGTTCCTTGGTTACGTTTATAAACGACCTTTTTCTGAATATCTGCTGAATTGGCTGTGATTCCGCTTATTGCATCAATTTTTAATTGGTCAGCTGTTTCTCCTTTAATTGTTGGCGAAACTACTTCTCCGAAACTATCCCCATTTTGTGCTTGCCAATCCCCATAAGTCTTTTCACCAGTTACTTGATTGGTTGTCACACTTCTTGTAAAATTCAATGGAGGAGCATTATAATCATCTGCTGCCTTGCTTCCATCTTCATAAACATATTGAATAGTTTCATTGACTTGTTTTTGCTCAGAACTTACAACTAATTTTTGCTTCAAATTAACAACATAGTGTTGAGCTGTATCCGTAAAGACTGTCCCACCACTTGGATAATTATCCGAAACCAATTCATAACCTGCATCTGTATAAGATTTAATGGTGTCAGTTGTGGTGTAATTAGAAGAATCACCTGTTCCACCAGATAAATCTTTTTTACTTAAAGTCTGTCCCGTTGTTTGGTCAATATAAGTAACATCGATGCTTCCTTGATTTCGAGTATAAACATAGTTTACAGTTTGGTCATTGGCAGCATAATTCCCCGAAGTCGCTGCCCCATTTGAAGCCTTAAAGGTATAGCCTGGAATAGTCTTTTGACTTGTCACATATGGAGTATCAATATCTCCACTTGTTGTTTCTTGCTGAGCAATCGTATTTCCTTGTTCATCCACATAATTAGCAATAACAGTACCTTGAGCTACCGTATAAGTAAAATTAACATTGCGCAATTGTTGCAAATTCATAAATGCACCTGTTGAAGCTGCAATTGAGAAAGACATCGCCTGATTTGTTCCAACAAAAGAAGAAACATCTTGCGTCCAAGTTTGACCACCATAAGTAACTGACATTACCTTTGTCGCACCATTATAGCTCATCGTAAAATCGACAAAATTATTATTTGATGGTTCAGAAATGCTCTGGGCACTAGAAGCTATTGTTTTAGCTTGTCCATTCAAACCATCAACAAAGGCTCCAAATGGTTTACCCTTAAAATTTGATGGGTCAGGTGTGAAACTGTTCTCCCCAACACCATTATAGTAAGTATCAAGCTTAAAACCAAAAGCTCCATTCACACCGCCAATACCTGCAGCTCCACCGGGTGCTCCTACAACATTTGTATCACCAGGGTGAAAAAGAAAGCCTACACCATCTGCTCCCCCAGCATTCTGTGCTTTATCTCCTAAATTAATTTTCCCAGTGAAAGTAAAGTTTTGTGACATATCAACTTTAGTCTTCAAAGTTACATTTCCTGCTTGACTTGCCTTATTAGGTGTCAAAGTTTGAGTATAGGTAGCTAAATCATAATCAAACCCAGCAGCTGAACCATTTCTCTGGAAATAAGTTAGAAAATCTTTTGGATAGACTGTTATATCTCTGGAAGTAGCGGCATAAACCCGTTGTATTTTAAAAGAGTCGGGGAGGTTTGTTAAAACAACCCCGCCACCTGCCAGAAGCGTTAAAGTTCCCACAGTTAAAAGAGCACTCGATTTTTTATTCATTTCTTCATCTCCGTCATATTTGTAGATTGTTTGTTATAATTTTACTACAAAAAGAGAAGAAAAGGGGATATTTTGTACTTTTTTTATTACGTTTTTTTGAAGTTACACATTCTAAATTGAAAACAAGTAGATGAAACCGCTCTATAAACGGATGATGTTTGTAACTTTAAAGAAATAAGCATCTTTTACAAACATGTAGATAAGCTACATTTCCGTTTCGTGTAGTAATTTTATTACGCGATTTATCCGTAACAATTTTTAATTGTTTTCGTATATAATATAGGTATGGGAAAAATCACAGCAATAAAAAAATTAAAACGACTTTACCGTGTGGATTTATCTGGATTTGATGATGAAGATAAAATATATCTTTCTGAGGATACAATTGTTCACTTTTTTCTAAATGTCGATAAAAAGCTCGATGATGCAGATTTAGAAGAGATCCAATCTTATGACCAATTTACTCAAGGAAAATCACTAGCACTCTACTACATTTCCTTTAAAATGAGGACAAGTTCGGAAGTAAGAAAATATCTTAGTGAACACGAAATTGACAATACTGACCAAATTGACGAGGTCATAAATGTTCTAACAAAAAACAATCTAATTAATGATAAAGCCTACGCTGAAAATTTTATTGAAGGAAAAATTTCAATGGGAAGCGCTGGCCCCTATCAAATTAAACAGAAATTAATAACAAAGGGTATTGATCCCCTGATCATTGACCAAGCGCTTTCTAACATTTATGATGAGGAAAAACAAATAGATGTTGCCTATAAACTTGCAGAAAAAACAAACAGAACTTATGGGCAAAGATTGACCCTAAAACAGCTGAAAGATAAAATTATTCAAAACCTAATGAATAAAGGTTTTACGTATTCTATCTCTTCAATTGCTTTAGAATCACTTGAATTAGAAACAGATGAAGAAAATGAGACCCAACTTCTCTACACAGCACTAGAAAAAGTTGCCAAACGCTACAGTAAAAACTATGAAGGGTACGAGCGAAAGCAAAAAGTAACACAGGCTTTGGCTAGAAAAGGCTTTTCATATGATGATATTAGCAGTGCATTGCGTGATTATACATTTCCAGAATAAATAAAAAAAGGCCTGAGAGGTCTTTTTTATTTATTCATACATCCTATCTCTTGAATCTCGTTAGC
>NZ_JACVUB010000012.1:0-49912 GCF_016517475.1 Lactococcus sp. S47 | reverse complement strand
CTGTCAGTAGGTTTCTGTCAGTAGGTTTCTGTCAGTAGGTTTCTGTCAGTAAAAAAATAATCATCAAAATGATGATTATTTTTTATTTTCTATGCGTCATAATCTAAGTTATCAGCATGACCAGAACCATTACCAACAAAGAAACCTGTTTTAGCATTGATTGATACTAAATACCGACCATCTGGTGCATAAAGATTGTAATAACCACTAACAATTCCGGCTGGGAAACCTTGGGAACCATTGGTTGTATGAATCGCTGTTGGAACTAAAATATAATTATCTCCTGTAATATAGCCGCGTTCACGGGCTTTATTCAGAACCATTTCTTTAATTCCAGCTCCCCATGTGAAAGCAGGATCATTCGTGTTGACTCCAGCTTGAGGTTGGACACGTGCTGCTGATACTTCTAAATTAACTCCGTTGCTACTCAAACCATTAGCATTACTACTTGTGCTGGCATTTGTACTTGAACCTGCTGAAGCTGCTGACGAAGGAGTCGTCGTAGAATTGCTTTGACTAGCTGTACTTGATGTAGAACTTTGGCTAGTAGCTCCTTGATTCGCTTTGGCTTCTGCTGCACTTGCAGACGCTTTAGCTGAACTTTCCTTAGCAACTTGGCTCTTAGCTAAATCAATGGCTTGTGTCAGTAATTTATTCAGGGTTTCATTGGTTGTTTTAGGAGTTTCTGGAACTTTTACATTTGCCACTACTTTAGCTGATGAATCAAGTTTTCCGTCAGTAATTGCTGCGCTAGTAAAGAGAGCATTCACTTTCTTAATCGCATTAATTTGGTCTTTTAGGCTTTCTGTATCAGAGACTGCATTTGACCATGCCATGGAATTTTTGTGAGCATCAACTAAAGTTTCAAGAGCTGATAACTTGCTAAATTGACTATTTCTCAAAATAGTATGTGATTTGTCAGTGAAAAAAGCATCGTATTGTTTCTGATATTTATCTAAATCACTCTGACTGCTTTGAGAAGTTTGAACCGTTTGCCCTTTTTGATGACTATTATATTGGGCAAATCCAATCGCTCCAGCTGCAATTAAAACAATTGCACATAGACCAATAATGATTGGTTTTTTACGATTTTTTGACTTTTCGTCAGTAATTTTTGCCGCATTTTCTTCTACTTTATCTGCTTTAAAGGATGTTGTTTCAGCTAGTAAGTGAGGTGAAACTGATTCAGCAGTAATAACTTTATCAGGAATATCACTTTTTGTCTCTTTTGGTGAATCTGTCACTTTTTCCTCAGCTCCCGATTCAAGGGCTTGATTATTTTCAGTAGAATCTTCTTTTGAATCAGATTTAATTTCTTCTGCTGGTTCTTCTGTTACTTTTGGTTCAACTTCTGATTTTTCGTCAATTATTGAATCAGTTTTAGTGTCAGTTTCAGAAATTTCTGGTTCACTTGGCTCGTCCATTGGAACTTCGTTTGCTGACATCATAACTGGTGCAGCAACTACCTTCTCATCTTGTGGACTTTCGGCTTCTTCTTCGTCGTCAGTTGGTTCAGTTTTCTTGACTTCTTCAACTTGCGGAGCTTCTTTTTGCTCTGGCAAAGTACTGACAGGAGCGTCGACCATCACAACTGGATCTAAAACTAAATCATTTTTTGATTTTTTAGTTTCTTCGCTTTCCTTGTCAGCAACTTCTAAGTCTTTATTTTCTGCTGACAAATCAGAATCAGAACTGTCAGTAACTTTTTCAGAATCTATTTTTGAAGCTGCTAATTCATCATTCTCGTCGATTTCCTCTTTGGAAACTTCTTGAAGTTTTTCTGACTTAGCTTCTTTTTCTTCTTCAACCGGAACTTCTATATTTGTACGTTCTGCCTGAATGAATTCGTCCAAATTTTTACTTTTAGCTTCTTCGATTTCTCCACGGTGCTGACGAATATATTTATCTAAAACAGACTCATTTTCTTCATTTTCTTTATCAACACGTTTTGATTCTTCAACAATTTGCCCTACGGTAAAATCTTGTAAATCTTGAAGTTTCAAAGTTTTTTCACCAATTTGTTGCTCATTTTTTGGTTTATTATTGTTATTATTTTTGTTATTATTTTTGTTATTATTTTTGTTTTTGTTTCTATTTTTTTTATTTTTGTTTGACATTTTTCCTCCGAATAAGATTCCCACAATTCCAATAAAATGGTGAATCAGACAACGAGAGTTGCTCAAACTCGTCTGAATTTTTACTGACAGCCGTCATCACTAAAATTTTTTTGTTTTAGTAATAGCTTTTGTTCTGTCAGTAAAATTTATTTCATACGTTTTCCGAAATACATATACAAATCTGTTCTAAGTGTTCCGTTATATAGTTTGCGTTTTTTAGTTGCTTTTGCCCCATAATGCTTTTCAAAAGCGACATCACTCGTCAAAATGTATTTACTCCAAGTTTCTAGTGGCGCAAAAGTTTTACCCATTTCACCATAAAGAGCTGCTACAGCTTCTTCATCTTCCAAACGCACCCCATAAGGCGGGTTAGAAACTAAGACACCGTCAAGCTTATCAGTTCTAAAATCTTGAAGTCGCATTTGCTTATATTTTATCACATCTGAAAGGCCCGCCGCAAGTGCATTATGTTTTGCAATATCAATCATTTTTCCATCAATGTCAAAACCTTGAATATCCAATTCTAAATCTGTACGAATTTGTTTTTTGGCCAAAGCTTTTTCTTGTTTCAAAATTTCTTCATCAAACCAAGGCCATGCAGTAAAAGCAAATGGACGATTCATTCCTGGTGCCATATTTAAAGCCAGCATTGCTGCTTCAATTGTAAATGTTCCAGAACCACAAGTAGGATCAACAAAAGCACGACGAGGATTTGCTAACCAATTGGTTAATAAAATAATCGAAGCTGCCATATTTTCTTTCAAAGGAGCTTCTCCTTTTTCTGAACGATAGCCTCGTTTAAATAAAGAATCGCCAGTCGTATCAATCAATACAGTTGCCATATCTTTATGTAAAGCAATCTCAATTGAAAATTTAGCTCCATTTTCAGGAATTGGAACACCTTCAGGACGATGATATGTCGTCTGTAATTTTTTGACAATCGCTTTTTTAGTGATACTTTGAATTGACGGCTCATTATGTAAAGTTGATTTCACCGCTTTAGCTTTGCTGACAGGAAATTGGCTTCCAAAAGGAATAAGCTCTGCCCAGGGAAGCGCATAAACATTTTCAAACAATTCATCAAATGTTCTAGCTTTAAATTCCCCAACTACAATTTTTACACGGTCAGCCGTTCTTAACCAAAGATTCGCCTTAGCAATTGTTGCCAAATTTCCCTCAAAGAAGACACGTGAACGGTCGTCAATCGAAACATTTTCAATTTCCAGATTACGAAGTTCGCGAGCAACTAAACTCTCTAAACCACTTGAAGAAGTTGCTAATAACTTGAATTTCTTTTGCATTTTTTAACTTTCCATTCTCTGCATAAAATGAGCAGAGATAATTCTATCTATTTCAATTAAACACTATTTATCAAAAAAAGCCGAGGCTAAAAGCCCCAGCCTGTGTCATACAGTTTTCTATAAGCCATGTTTTGTTCCAGTTCAATTCACATTCGTGAATCTCCCCTTCGATAATCATCTGTCTGCCAAAATTCTTAATTTCAGCCTCGACCACGCCTTCATTTTGGCTAGTCAAGTGCCCCGACCATAAGTTTGGGTTGCTCGCTTGAGGGGTTTACCACGTTCCATTCTTAGAGTTTCCTCTAAGACTCGTCTCTATGGCACTTTTACAGGCTACTCACGCATATCAAAAGACTTAGCGTTTTGGCCAGCCGTTAGGCATGACGCTCCTACCTAGGTTTATTGTTTGACCTAGCACAATCACTGCGTGCATCTCAGCAACGCGCGAGCATGGACTTTCCTCACGATTTACAAAAAAATCGCGCGATTATCCGAAAACTGTTTTTATCAAAAATTAAGCAGAACAATAAAGTTCATTTACCAAAATCTTTGCCTTCACATCTTGTGAAGTTTGCAAAAAGGTTCATTTCTAAACCTAATGCAGAACATAAAACATTTCAATTTTATATTTTCTTAGTTGTTTTCACTAGCAATGCCGTTAGGTCCAAATACAGCTTGTTCTAAACGATTAATTCGTTTGAGTAAATCAAAATTACTTGGATTACGCATTTCCACTTTTGGTTTACTTGAACGTGCTTGAAGAATTTGGTTAGGGTCAAAGCGTTGTGTATCATCAAGATTTGCTTGATTTGGTTTAGAAACTTGCATTTCTAATTCAGCAATCTTTTTCTTCAAAAACTCATTTTCCTCTTGAAGACGCAAGTTTTCAGTCTGATAAGTTTCATAATCAGCAATAACGTCATCAAGGAGTTCATCGACTTCTTCTTTATCGTAACCACGCATCTTTGTAGAGAAGTCTGCTTCATAGATATCTTTAGGCGTAAATTTAAATGTCGGCATTTTTACCTCTTCATCATCATTATAAAATGTCCATTATTTATGATAACAGATTTTCAGTTTTTTTTCAAGGTCAACCTGATTAAAGTGATATCAAAAAGATAGGATTTATCAGCTGCACTTGTTTTTATATCAAAATCAAGTTTAATTAAATCAGAAAGTCCATTTTTTAAGGATTTAACGTTTAATTTTCTAACCAATTGATTGGCCAATTTTACAGGATAAGGGTGCATTTTTAAAAAGGCAACTTGTTGATTTTCTTGCCAACCCTTGGCTTGGAAAAGTTTGACTTGTAAATACAAACGATAAGAATTTGTCAAAATAGCTAATATTTTAATTAAATCTTCCCCTTGCAAGGTCAAATCATGGACTAAATCACGCGCCTCATCAATTTTTCCTTTAAAAATTAAATCAGTTAAGGCAAAAATATTATCTTGTAGCGATTTTGGGACGACTTTTTCCACATCATCAAGTGTCACTTCTCGCCCTAGTGCATAAGTTTGAACGAGGTCAATATTTTGCTTCATTACTGAAAAATTATCATTTGATTTAGCGGCAATTAAACTCAAAACTGCCTTTGGTAAAGGGCTTATTCGACTAAAATATTGAATTAATTCTTGACTCTTTAATTCTTGTGCTTCAAGCAAAGCTGCTTTAGCTTTTAATTTTTTAACAACTTTAAGACGACTGTCCAATTTTCCATAAAGGATTAAAACAAGTTGCGTAGTTTCCGGCGGATCATCTAAAAAATTTTCAAAGCGCTTCAACTGTTTTTCATCTAAAACACTTTTTTTAGCCGTTGTTAAATTAACCAAGTTTTCTAGGATTACCAACCGAGAATCTGAGAAAAAAGGGAGAGATTCCAAATCTTCAAGGGCTAAATCACTATTACTAGGAGTTAAGTCATAATAAGCCTGACTCAAATCCGTTGGCTCGAAATTAACCTCTGTTAAGAGTTGATTTTTCAATTCTCCAACTAGTTCCCTTGACTCACCAAAAATTACTAAAATTTGAGGGAGTCCTTTTCTTTTGATTTCATTAAATTCATCAAATACTGTCATTTTTAACTACCTCGTTACCATTTTTAAAGCAAACCCCAAGAGAACAAGGAGCAGGATGAGCAAAGCAAAACCTAAACAACCAACTTGAAAGAGTTTAGCAAAACTTGATTTTGCATTTCTAACAATTTCATTATCAGGTACGGCTATTCTCTCTTCCATTGATTTATATTTTTCATTAGAGTCAAAAGTGACATAGCCCCCACCGATAAAGCCATCATCTTCCGTCATTTTATTTCCATACAAAGCATCATTCCATGTAATCGGTCGATACGCTTCAACTCCTGGAATAAATTTTTGTGAAGAAGTGATATTTTTATCTGCCTTTAATTCTTCATAAAGTGTTCTGACTGGGGCTTTCATGCCGCCTTTTAAAATCTCATCCTCAGCAGGCCGATTCCAAAATTCTAAGCGCATATAAAGCTGGCCTAATATTTGTAAAACTGGTTCTTTGCGTTCATTTAAAACCAAAGCATCAGCTAAAACATTTTTTTCCTTGATTGAAAGTTTTTTATTTTGCTCATCTTCTCGTAAGATTTCATAGATTTGTAGAAAATAGTGACGATAATATAGTTCTTCACTCACTCTTCTACTCCTCCAATAAATTCTCCATCTGGACTAACAAGGACTTTACGAGGAGTCGTTCCTTTAGCAGGACCAACAATTCCCTGCGCTTCCAACTCATTCATCAAGTCAGAGGCGCGATTGAATCCAACTTTTAAAGCTCGTTGTAATTGAGCCGTTGAAGCTTTTTGAGCCATAATAACCATATTTCGTGCTTCTTCAAATAAGGGGTCACCAGAGCCTGTATTTGAAGCGCCCGTACCAACTTGACTTTCATCTACCTCACCAGGGTCAAAGCTTTCGTCATATTGAGCTTCTGATTGGTCTTTAATAAAGGTCACAACAGATTCGACATCATCGTCAGATAAGAAAGCCCCTTGCAAACGAATCGGATGATTTTCATCAATAGGTTTAAAGAGCATATCCCCACGACCTAGTAATTTTTCAGCCCCATTAGTATCTAAAATTGTTCGTGAATCTGTTCCAGATGAAACAGCAAAGGCAATTCTTGAAGGAACATTTGCTTTAATTAGTCCAGAAATGACATCAACAGATGGACGTTGTGTCGCAAGAATCATATGAATCCCTGCTGCTCGAGCTTTTTGTCCCAAACGAATAATTGCATCTTCCACTTCTTTACTGGCAACCATCATTAAATCGGCTAATTCATCAACAATGACTACAATCAGAGGAAGTTCAAGCATTTTTTCATCTGATTCTGCATTATATCTTTGTACTTTTTCATTATATCCAGCAATGTTACGGACGCCATAACGACTAAAGAGTTCATAGCGTTCTTCCATTTGGTCAACAACTTTTTGAAGGGCACGTGAAGCTTTACGTGGATTTGTTACGACTGGAATCAATAGATGAGGAATATCATTGTAAACAGAAAGTTCGACCATTTTAGGGTCAACCATCAGAAACTTCACTTGACTAGGCAAAGCTTTCATCAAAATTGAAGTAATAATACCATTTACCGCCACTGATTTACCTGAACCAGTTGAACCTGCAACCAATAAGTGAGGCATTCTTGTTAAATCAAATGTGCGAATTCCACCATCTAATGATTTACCAAGAGGAATTTCTAACAATTTGCTTGGATTAGTTTTGCCAGCCTCCCACATTTCGCGGAAACCAACCATTGCAACTTCGGCATTAGGAATTTCGACGCCGACTAAAGATTTCCCAGGAATTGGTGCTTCAATTCGGATATCTTTAGCAGCTAAGGCTAATGCTAAATCATCTGATAAATTAACAACGCGTGAAACTTTTGTTCCAGTCGCTAATTTGATTTCATATTTTGTAATTGATGGACCGACGACTGCCGATTCAACATTGGCACCAATTCCAAAAGATTTGAAAGTTTCTTCTAAAATACCAATATTTTTACGAACATTCTCACGTTCGCCTGATTGATTTTTGACAGGAACTTCTGCCAGTAAATCAATGGTTGGTAATTTATAGTTACCATTATAGTTATTAGTATTTGAAAAATTGACAGGTTCATCATCAAGAGGAACTTCTGCTAAAACTGGACTTTCAGTTTCATTTTCATTTTCATTTTCTTCAAAAGGCGCTTCTGGAATATTTATTGGAATTTCAGTGGGTACTGAGGTAAATAATGAATTTTCTGCTGCCTCTGGAAACTCTTCTCTTTCTGCTACGGCTTGTTTTTTTTCTAGCTCAGCAAGTGCTTTCGCTGCTTTTTTAGCTTCTACTTTTTCGGCATGCTTTTCTTTCCATTTCGCTAAACGTTGATGTAAATCTTCACGCATTTTAGGGAAAAGTCCTGGAATCATGAGATAAATAGCAACTAACCAAAGTACCGCAGCAATAATATAGACACCAATGACTGAAAACAAGGCTTTAGCAGGCTCGGTGATTAATGCTCCAATGACACCTGAGCCGACAAAATGAATGACACGGCCAGCCATTAAATCAGACCAGATAAGATGAAAAGTTTCATTAAATCCTTGATGAAGTCGAATTTGAAAGACAAACATTAGGCCGATAAAAGTTAAAATAATGGCTGGAATAATTCTTTTATTTTCTTTTAAAACTTGCTTACGAAAGACGGAAATAATCATTAGTCCAGCAAGCAAGAGAAGAAAAACAATCGCAAGAGAACCAACAAACAAGCGGACAATGTTATAAAGTAAGACTCCGACAATTCCTAGGCGAGCAAGCGCAAATAAGATTAAAAGAAGCCCAACAAAAAAAGCAATCATTTTGCGTGTTGCGGCCTTTTTCTGTTGTTCTTTTTTAGTATTTCTTCTGGTTGTTTTTTTCTTTGCAGGCATTTTTTTACTTTCACTCATTTTTAATAATATTGACAGGTTTGTCAGTAAAATAATATTAATTATATTTATTTATTTTTATAGTTAACACAAACTGACAGTTCTGTCAGTCATTTAAATTCTTCATAAAAGAATAGATAATTCCACTTACAATTATATCATAAATTTGATACAATAAAATTATGGAAAATATCAATGATTATAAGGCTTTAGCCTTCTTCGATTTAGACGGAACGTTGCTTAACAGTCAAAGTAAACTTGACCAAGAAGTTATTGAAGGAATTCATCGGATTCGCGAAAATGGTGTTTTACCTTTCATTGCTACTGGCCGTGGACATTTTGAACTTGATGAAATCATGAGTTTAACTGGGATTAGTGGAGCGGTTGCCATGAACGGACAGTATATTGTTTTAGATGGTGAAACAATTTATAAAGAAGAAATTCCGACAAGTAGTGTTGAAAAATTACTTGAGGCAGCAAGTCCTCACTCAGAAGCCCTTTCTTTTTATGACAGTCAAGGTTATTGGGTGAGTGAATTAACTGACTTAGCTAAAACCGCTTATGCTTATACTCATATGCCAATGCCTCAGGCAGATGCTAGGCGTTACCTCTCTCAGGAAGTCAATATGCTTTTGGTTTTGACCAATCAACTCAGTCAAGTTGATTATTATAAAGAACGCGTTCCTGAACTTAACTTTTTCATGAACTCTCCAAGTTCGATTGATGTTACAAACAGCACAACTAACAAAGGGACAGGAATTAATCATGTCAAAGAGGTGCTAAATTTCACTGGTCAAACTTTTGCCTTTGGTGATGGTCGCAATGACTTAGATTTATTCAAAGCAGCTGACCACAGAACGGCAATGGGAAATGCTGTTCCTGAATTAAAAGAGTTAGCCGATTTTATTTCTACAGAAAATACTAACCACGGAATCATCAATGCTTTTAATCATTGGGGCATCATGTAAAGTCTAATAAAAAATTACTGACAGAAAGTCTGTCAGTAATTTTTTTATTTATTTTCAAGGACTTCTCGTCTTCGATAGACATAAGCAAGAATGAAACAGAGGGCAACTGGTAAGGTCAAAATTAAGCCAACACCGTTAAAAACAGAGGCTACACAATAAAAGATACCAACAACTAAGAAATAAATTCCCCAACCTTTTTCTTTTGTCAATCTTGCAAAAGCCACCCAATTTAAAGCTAGTAAAGCGATTAAAATCAGAGCTGCAATCATCGCCGCGGTAGATAATAATTGCTTATCAAATCCTGAATCTTGAAGTTCTGTCATAATTTCTGAATTCTCTGGCATATAAATAATGGCCCAAAAACTAATTAGCCCAACAAGTGCCAAAATTGAAAAAATAATCGACCCTACTAGAGCAAAAATTTTTGATTTTCTCATTTTTTCTCATTTCCTTTTTGATTCTTTAATTATAACATTTTTAGACCAACAAAAAAATCCGCCTCAAATGGCGGATTAATGACAGACTTGTCAGTAATTATTCATTTACAAATTTACTGACAGAATATCATTATTTATTTTAAAGCTTGGGCAGCTGTGATAATTGCAAGTTTATAGACATCTTCTTCGTTACTTCCACGAGAAAGGTCAGAAACAGGTGCGTTCAAACCTTGCAAAATTGGCCCAATCGCTTCAAAATTACCCAATCGTTGAGCAATTTTATATCCAATATTTCCTGATTGAATATCAGGGAAGATAAAGACATTGGCACGACCAGCAACAGTTGAATCTGGTGCTTTTTGACGAGCCACCGCTGGAACAAAAGCAGCGTCAAATTGAAGTTCACCATCAATTTCAATTTCAGGGTAATCTTCTTTAACAAGTTTTGTCGCTTCTACTACTTTATCAACATCTTCTGATTTTCCAGAACCTTTAGTTGAGAATGAAAGCATGGCAACTTTGGGGTCAATATCAAAGAGTGCTGCTGTTTCGGCTGAAGCTACAGCAATATCGGCAAGAGTTGGTGCATCTGGTTTGATGTTAATCGCACAGTCACCAAAAATATATTTTTCATTGTCATCACGACCACGAACCATAATAAAAGCACCAGAAACAGATTTTACTCCTGGTTTCGTTTTAATGATTTGAAGGGCCGGACGAACAGTATCAGCAGTTGAATGAATTGCGCCAGAAACCATTCCGTCAGCAATTTTCATATAAACAAGCATCGTTCCAAAATAATTTGGGTCTTTCAAGAGCTCTTTTGCTTGTTCTTCTGTAACTTTACCTTTACGACGTTCCACAAAAGTTTCCGTCATCGTTTCAAAACGTCCACAATTTTCTGGGTCATAAATCTCAAAGCCTTCAGGATTAATTCCACGTGAAATCAATGTTTCAGTGACTTCTTTTACATTTCCAATAAAGACAGGTGTAATTAGTCCATCAGCGTTAAGACGATTTGCAGCACCTAAAATACGTGCATCAGTTCCTTCAGGAAAGACAATTTTTAAGCCTTTTCCACTAATTTTTTGTTTCAGTGATTCAAAAAGTTCCATTTTGACAAAATCCCTTGGTTACAAATTTCTCATAACCCACCGCTTTAAGTTGCGGATTTCCTTTCTGCAATTGTTACGAATTAAGTATATCATACTTTCACAAAAAAAGTAAGCATTACCATTATTGCTATTTAAGGACAATTAGCCTTTTTATTTTTCCAATTTTTCACGAGATTCACTAGCCAAAAACAAAAAAACTGTCATAGACAGCTTTTTTAGTCGTTTAAAATGCTAGCGATTTTCGTCGTAATAATATCAACCCCAACAGTATTTGATACCCCTTCAGGAATAATCACATCTGCATATCTCTTTGTGGGTTCAATAAATTGATGATACATTGGCTTAACAGCATCTAAATACTGTGTAATTACCGAATCAAGAGTTCTTCCTCTTTCTTCAATATCTCTGCGAATTCGACGGATAATCCGCACATCGTCATCTGTATCAACAAATATTTTGATATCCATTAAATCACGCAAACGTTCATCTTCTAAAACCAAAATTCCCTCGACGATTAAAACATCAACAGGTTCTTGACGGTAAGTTTCTTGTGAACGCGTATGTTTTGCATAATCATAAATCGGAATATCAACCGCTCGTCCATATTGAAGCTCTTTTAATTGAGCAATTAAATAATCTGTATCAAAAGCTAACGGGTGGTCGTAGTTTGTTTTTGTCCGCTCTTCAAAAGTCAAATGCGATTGATCTTTATAGTAACTATCATGTTCAATCATTGCAATTCGTTCATTTGAAAAAGTTTCTAAAATAGCATGTGAAACACTTGTCTTCCCACTTGCTGAACCACCAGTAACACCAATAATCAACGTTTTCTTCAAAATTAATTCTCCAAATTTTCTTCTATATATTCTACCACAATTTTTGAGCTTTTTGTCATCAACTGACAATTTTTTTACTTTTTAAGCGTTCACATCAAAAACTCTTAATTTTACTGACAAAAGCTCTTAATAAGTGACATGGAATCTTTGGAATTCTTATTTTTATAATTTATTTACTGAAAATTCAATAGTAGAGCAATGACCTTTAAGAAAAAATTTGATATAATAGAACAAGCTTTTAACAGAATTTTAGAATCTTCTAACGAATGATTCTGTCCACCTATAAAGGAGAATTTGATGCTAAAACTTGGAGTAATTGGTACGAGCTGGATTGCTCGCTCATTTATTGATGCTGCCCATATGACTGAAAAATTTCAGTTTTCTGCAGTCTATTCCCGTCGGCTCGAATCTGCTGATCAGTTTTCTGCCGATTTTAAAGACATCCAAAAATTCGATAATCTTGACGATTTTTTTAAAGCTTCACTTGATATTATCTATATTGCCAGTCCAAATGCCCTCCACTTTGAGCAAGCTAAAGCCGCAATTTTAGCCGGACATAATGTCATTGTTGAAAAACCTGCCTTTTCAAATCCTAAAGAACTGACGCAAATTATTAAGCTTGCTAAAGAGAATGAGGTCTTCTTCTTTGAAGCAGCCAGAAATATTCATGAACATTCATTTTCGATTATTAAAGACTTTCTTGCTGACAAAACAGTCAAAGGGGCAGACTTTACTTATTCAAAATATTCATCAAAAATGCCTGCTCTTTTAAACGGTGAAATCCCTAATAAATTTAATGCAAAATTCTCTGGTGGACTTTTAGCCGATCTTGGTGTATATCTTTTGTATGCTGCAATCTTTTGGTTTGGCAAACCACAAAAAGCAACTTATGATGCAGTTTTACTTCCGTCAGGCGTTGATTTAGCTGGTGTTGGAATTCTTGACTATCAAGACTATAAAGTTTCGATTAAATGCGCAGGAAATGTGAATTCATATCTTCCTAGTGAAATCTATACTACTGATGGAACTTTAATTTTGGATGGTGTTAATGCGATTACTTCTGCCAAATTCATTACTATGGATGGTTCAGAAACTAGAATCGACATTGAAGCTCCAAAACATTCTCTTTATGATGAAGCTGTTGACTTTGCCCAAATCCTAGAAAATAATGATTTTGATGCAAGTTATGACCTACATCAATTTGCCAAAGAAGTTTCAGAAACTTCATACCAAATGCGTCAAAGTGCTGGCATTGTTTTTGATGCTGACAATAAATAAAGCTCATCAAAAGTTACTGACAGAAATATTTTGTAAGTCTGTCAGTAATTTATCTCTGGTCTCTTAGTTAAATTGGATATAACTACTGCCTCCTAAGCAGTGATTGCCAGTTCGATTCTGGCAGGGGCCATCTAATAAAAAAGAACACCGAATTCGGTGTTCTTTTTTTACTCGATCAAATTCCAAACCAACTTGGAAATTGATTGCTATGAGCCACTAAGTTTGATTTATTATCAAAGATTTTTAAGACGAGTTTTAATCAATGCTTAGTTATAAACAACCCAGCTACCAGCAGGAAGTTTACTTGCCATCGCAATTTGTTCCGCCAAAGTCATTCCAGCATATTCGCCATGACCTAGCAATTGGAAAGCACCATAAGCACCTGAACTTGAATTCACACTATCAATACCACCATTTGATTCGTGAGTAATGATATAAGCCCATTCGCTAGCAGAATAGCCCGCTGCATTAGCTGTATTCGATGCCATATAATTAGCAAGAGCTTGGATGTCAACTTGTCCAGAAGTTTGGCTCATATTAAGCCCACCAGAAACACTTTGTGTTGCTTGAGTTGGTGCAACTGATGTAACTTTAGTAGGTTGTTCTTCAGCAGTTTTAGTTGTTGCAGAAACTTGAGTTGTTGTTCCTGTAAGAATATTATTAACTTCTGTTTGGATTGCTTTCACATCAAAACCTTTACTTTGAAGGTTAGTGACACGAGTATCTCCATTTCCGTAGTTTCCGTTAATTACTTCTATAGCAACTTCATGAGTTGATTTAGGTGTATCCGCATGAGCGATTCCGCCCCCAATAAACATGAATGATGCAACTAATCCCGTTGAAATAGCAACTTTACTTAATTTCATTTAGACCTTTCGATTTCGCCACTAAGAACATTCCATAGGATTCAAACTGAATCCAGTCTATCTTCTATTAACATGGTTACTTCCCATACACATCATAAAGTCCGAACGCTTGTGTAGGATTACCGTAAGCAGTTTAACGTCATTGCACGCTATGGACGTTTAAAAATTCATTTCTCACAACTTATTGTGAGTTAAAAAACGATTTAACATGAGTAGTAAATTTTCTCCACCACTCATGAGAAATGATTATATTATCTATTACTTAACCGAACCTTAAAATAAATGCTAAGAATCCCTCACAAAAGTGATTATAAAGCCTTTTCCTTCAAATCTTATTCTCATATTGTAGTATCTTTAGTACGACTATTGGAGGCTTAAACCGTTCCTAAATCAATTAAAATTAGCTTATTTTATATTTATCTTAACAAAGATTACTAAATATAATCTTCAAGTCTATGTTGATTCTTAACCTATAATCAGTTATAATTACAATAGAAATGAAAGCACTTCAGTAAAATGAGTAACATTTGTTAACATTTTTACTTAAACTTTTTTAATATGATTAAAAAATAGAGAATTATTTTCTCAAAAAATAAATAAGTAAAAGCCGTAAAATAACGGCTGTTTTTATTCAAATTATATTTTCAGGAGTAGTTATGTCCCTCAAAAATTTTTTAGAACTCGTCGAAATTAAAACTAAAATCGCCAGTATTTTCCCTTACATTATTGGTTTACTTTTTAGTTTAAGCTATTTTAAAATGATAAATATTGGCCTATCTCTATTATTTTTAATAGCTATGCTCCTTTTTGATATGACCGTAACTGCTATTAACAATTATCAAGATTTCAAAAAAGCCAAAGATGAAGATTATAAAAAGCAAGAAAATATCATTGGTCAAGCCAATCTTTCCACCCGATTGGTAGCTTCTATTATCTTGTTTATGCTTATTTTGAGCCTTTTTTTAGGATTTCTCCTCGCTTATTTTGTTGGTTGGCTTTTCTTTATTCTTGGTGGAATCGTCTTCTTTATTGGCGTTTTCTATACTTATGGTCCTATTCCACTTTCACGTATGCCTTTAGGAGAAATTTTTTCTGGTGGGACAATGGGCTTTGGAATTTTTGCAATGATCATCTTAATCAACAGCGCTCAATCACCTATTTTTAACCTAAATCTTGATTTCACAAACGACTCTTTTAGCTTTACTGGTAGTATTTTTGCAGCCATCGCCATGATAATTGCAAGTTTACCACTCATTTTTACCATTGCAAATATCATGCTGGCCAATAATTTACGTGATTTAGATAGCGATATAAAAAATCATCGCTACACATTAGTTTATTATATCGGTCGTCCAAACGGAATCAAACTTTTTCAACTTTTGATGTATTCTTCCTATTTAGCTATTATTATTGGATTTATCTTTAGAATATTTGAATGGCCAACTTTACTTAGTTTACTCACTTTTCCAATTATCAGAAAGAATCTAAAATCTCATGCTAGTCAAGTTCCAAGCCCTCGCAGCTTTGTTTATTCACTGAGAAATATGGTTCTATTTAACAGCGCTTATGCTGTGAGTCTGTTTTTATCAATCCTTTGGCAATATTTAAGCAAATAAAAAAAGTGATAGAATATCACTTTTTTATTTTTCATTTAAAACCTGACGAAGCTGTTCTCTAGCAATCACTTCATCTTCTCGTCTAATCAAAAAGGTCAAATAATCTCCTGCTTGTAATTCAGTATTCCCGTGTGGAATGATATCCTTACCTGAACGATGAACCGAAACCAGCAAACATCCTTCTGGTAAATGTATCTCTGACAACTTCTTACGATCCGCAACTGAATCAAATTGAACAATTGTTTCAAACATCATCTGCTTATCCGAATCATCAACATCAATTTCTTTTTCTTTCAACATGTTGTCTAATAAGGAATCATAAATTGGCTCAGATTGTAATAAATCAGCAACGACATAAGCAATTAAAGAGACAAGAGCCAGAGGAAGTAAATGGTCAAATGAACCAGTCATTTCCACCAAAAGAAGGATTCCAGTCATCGGTGCTCGAACAATTGCTGTAAAAGTCCCAGCCATCGCTAAAATTACTAGATTGGCAAATAAATGACTTGGAAGATGAAAAAGTGAAATAACAATTGTCGCAAAAACAGCTCCAAGACTAGCACCCAAAACTAACAGGGGAAAGAAAATTCCTCCTGGCACACCCGAAGCATAAGATACCATTGAAATCAGATATTTCCCAATGAGAATCAAACATAGAAAGGCTAATCCCATTCCTAAACTAAAGGAATCCATTAAACGATGGCCACTCCCAATTATATTAGGAAACAATAAACCAGTTGCCCCAACCACTAAAAAAGTAAGTAAAACACGAAGAAATGGACTCTTTATTTTCTTCATCAAATTTTGACTTGTGAGGAGTGTCCAGTTATAAAAAGCACCGAAAAATCCTAAAATAATTCCTAAAATAATAAGTAGCCAATAATTGGAGAGTTCAATTGAACCAACAATTTGGAAATGAAAAACTGGACCACTCCCAAACATTATTCGTGCAACCATATCAGCAACCATTGCTGAGGTCATACAAGTTAATAAAATCAATGGAGAAAAGTATTTAAATACTTCTTCCAAAGTAAACATGACACCTGACAAAGGTGCATTGAAAGCAGCAGATAAACCAGCAGATGCTCCAGAAGCAATTAGAATTCTTTTATGACGTTCAGTTTCAGCCAACCGGCTAGAAACCATCTGACCCATTGAAGCCCCAAGTTGGACTGAGGGACCCTCACGCCCCAGTGATAGACCTGCAAACATTGCTAAAGTTCCAGCGATAAATTTAGCAAAAGCAGTCGTGAACCAATTATTTTTAAAATAACCCTGTAATTGCCCTTTAACTTGTGGTATCCCAGAACCTGAACTCATCGGATATTTCTTCATAAAGAAAGTAACCACAAAAGCTAAGAAAGCCAAACCCAAAATAAGGAGGGGAATAAAAATAAGGTGTGAGCTAACGAAGCGATAAATACTCAAGCCCCAAGTTTCAGCTTTTTCCAGTGCCAACCGATAAAGACTGGCCAAAAAACCCGCAGTCAAGCCCACGAGTACACTTAGAAAAAGCAGATAAAGATTTTTATTTGTTGATTTCTCTATATCTTTTAATTTCATTACTACTTCCCTACTAACGCTTATTTTAATAAATTTTTAAGCAAGATTATTATACCATAAAATAGATTCCTTATGTTTTGTACTTTTAATAATATACACACCACCTGTATAAATTTACTCAAAAAGGCACTCAATCGAGTACCTTTAATTTTTTAACTACAGATTTACTTAAAGTTTTCTATCTTTCCAAAAAATAAAGAGCCCGAAAAACATCATCAAATAAAATGGAAGTGTCAATGCAGTAATTTCTAGTGGTATTCTTACAACAAAAATAAGAATAATGAGAGAGATAGATAAGACTAAACCTCTATACTTAAAAATTGATTTTGGAATTCGTGGCCAAACATAGATTTGTAAAAGAAATCCAGTGAAAATCATCACCGAACATAAAACTAAAACCATCACTCTACCTCCCTGTTAAGTTTAATTCTCTTTTTTCCCTCAGAATCTCGTTTACTATCATGTATTAAATAATAGATACCTAAGCCAATTAAAAGAATAGAGAACAAAACTACTAGGAACAAACCATCATTTTTTACAAAAACAAAGAAACTAAGAAGAAATACCGACGAAGCAATGATAATCAATCCTCTTTTTCTTCGGTCATAGTTGATTAAAAAAGAATCTTTATATTTTTTTCCTATTAAATAAGCCCCCAGATTATCAATAGTATAGCGATACTAAGTAACATTTTAATACTTCTTTTCTAAAATAATCAGATTATACAGCGTAAATAGAATTATTCATCTGAGTTTTACTCTAATAATCTACATCACTTTCTTTTTTGTGAAAATTGAGAAATTCCTGTCAACAAAGAACTTCCTTCTCCCCAAGCTACTTTTCTTTCAGCTTGAAGTTCCTTATAAAAACTCAAGACATCTTGAGAAAGTTGAGAACTAATAACCAAGGGAAGTAAAGCATTTCTAAAATGAACTAATTCAAATTCAAGGTTTTTACTTTTTTCAATTCGTTCGCGATAATCCAATAATATTTCTTTCTCAGGTGATTTAAGTTCTGACTTATTTTTCAGAAGTTCATCAATTCGTTTTAGGATTTTTTCTTTATTTTTTTTCTCTTTTTTTAACATATTTCCTCCTTTTTTATTTTTTCTTGATAATCAAGCGCGCTTTCTTTTATCTTTAATTTTATTCTAGCAGAAAAAAAGTCTCCTTTTTAAATCATTGCAAAAATGCAACGAAGTAATCTGGAGACTTTTTTATGTTAATAATTTTCCTAAAAGCTTTTGATATCGTTTTTGATAATAATCTGCTAAATCTTCATATCCAACTTGCCCAAAAATTTCAATGGCATTTTTGATTTGCTTTTCACCGCTTATCTTGTCTTTGAAACAATAGCTATAAAAACCATGTGCCAGATTTCTTAGATTTTCAACATAGAGGTCGTAGAAATCATCTTTAGGGTAACTTTTTTGCAAGATACTTCTAGCTGAGTCACGAGCTCCTTTTGAGGAAAGCAAAACGACCGCTCGATACGAAGATTGAAGAACTCTTCTGCGATATTTAAAAACACCATATAAGTGTTTACTCTTCCCCCATAGTTCTTTCATCAAATACATAATTTCTCGTTCACTGAAACTATCCAAAGTCAGATAAAAAATTGAAAGTTCAAAATAGCCCCATTCTCCAACGTCATAGAGATATTCAACCACATCGTCAGCTTCCATTTGTGTCAGTGTTTCATACCGACTTTTAGCACAATAAGCTAGCATTTTTGAATCATATTCCATAGCTTCTAAATAGAGACTATGAAGTTTATCGACGTCATCTGCAATATCCGCAAGAATTATATCTTCTAAAAATTCTTCTTTATAATCCATTGAAAAATTATTGATAAAATGTTCATACTCAGCTAAAGTCACATTCATCTCTTGCAGCGCACTATCCAAGCGTTCAAAGCTTATCATGGTTTGACCTAATTCAAATCTTGATAAACTCGCTTTTGAAATACCTATTTCTGAAAAATGAGAAAGCGAAAAATTCTTTTGTTCTCGTAGTTTTTTAAAAATTTCCCCATAACGTTTATAAGGCATATTTTTCCTCGAAATTTTTTTTATTGACCGATTACTTTTTACCAATACGAATATTTGATTTAGGTTTTTTTGATTTAGTAGCAAAATGGCTTGCGATTGCTCCACCGCCATGTTTTTGATATTCTACGGCAACAAAGCCAGCTTTTCTAAAAAGTTCTTCAAGCGTCTTGGCATCTGGAAAATCTTCTGCTGATTTTTGAAGCCATTGATATTCTTTTAAAGATTTGGCAAAAACTTTACCAAAAAAGGGCATGACATTTTTAAAATAAAGTTCAAAAGCTTGTTTATAAATTGGCAATGTGGGGTGTGAAGTTTCGATACAAACTACTCTGCCCCCTGGTTTTAACACACGAAAAATTTCTTTTAATACAGTAAGATAGTCAGGTGTGTTTCTTAGACCATAACCAATCGTAACTACATCAAAATTTTCATTTTCAAAAGGTAATGCCATTGCATTTCCTTGGAGAAATTCAATGTTTTTCTTCGCTTCTTCTTTAAGTTTAGCCTTAGCAATTTCGAGCATATTTTCTGAAAAATCAAGACCAATTACTTTACCAGAAGGGCCGACACTTTCAGATAAATCAAAAGTCCAGTCTCCAGTTCCACAACACAAATCAAGAATAGATAGACCAGTTAAATCTCCCATTCTTTTCATTGTTTTAGCACGCCATAAATCATGTTGTTTAAAACTGATAATGGCGTTCATTTTATCATAATCTGATGAAATACTATTAAAAATTTCTTGTACACGTTCTTCGTTTACTTTTGTCATAGACATATTATAGCACAAGTTCTCCCTTACTATTTGCTCATTATGATTATAAATAATAGAAAAACTACTGACCAGTCTGTCAGTAGTTTTCTTAACATTAATGGAAGAAATGACTCTTGCTTCCGATTTCGGAAATTTTCTTCGTTTTATCTTCAAAGTGTGGGAAGAGGAAGGCACCTATTGCAACAAATACTATTGATACTGCTACAAGAATGATTATCGCAAACCAAGCATTTGGCCAGTAAATTCCTCCCGCTGATTCTCGTAAAAGGTTGACAGCATGAGTAAATGGTAAATAAGGATTAATGGCTTGGAAGAATTTTCCAGAAACTTGAATTGGATAGTTCCCACCACCACCAGAAATGGAAAGAACCAGGATGATAATCGCTATTCCTTTACCTACATTGCCAAACAGGGCGACCAGAACATAAACCATTATCATAAAGGCTATGGATATTAGTAAGGCAAAGAAAACACTGTAGAATGGATCTCTTACATCTACTCCTAAACCAAAATAATTTCCAAGCGTTACAATCAAGGCTTGAGCAAGTCCAATGGCTACGAAACTTCCCATTCGAGCAAAGAATTGTTCACGTTTAGAATAACGTTTTTTATCTTTATCTGATAAGTGAACCTCCGTTGTTGCCAAACTTGAAAGTAAGACTGCACCGACCCACAGACAAAGCGCAGTATAGAAAGGTGTACTTGCTGAACCATTATTGGCAATCGGATAGATTTGATTTTCTTGGACTTCAACCGGTTGTGTCAGGAAGTCACTTTCTTTGGTCGCATCTAATTTTAAGAGTTTGACGATTTCACCTAAGTCAACTTCTTTTTCACCCTTTTGAATAGCTGCGGCTGCTTTTTGAATTCCTGATTTGATTTCAGGCCAATCATTTTGAATTAAATCGTTGGCTTGATTCAAAGCAGACTCAACATCAGGCATTTTCTCATTTGCCATTGTTAAGGTATCTGTCAAATCCTTACGAACACCAGCATAATCATTTTTAAAGAAATCAGAAGCAGTCCCTAATTTAGTTTTAAGAGTAGGAAACTCATTTTTATAGAGATTAGCTCCCTCATTGATTGCATTAACAATCGTTGTCATATTACCATTTAACATCACATTCGCATCATGAATTTCTTGTTTAATGGCTGGCATTTCGCCTTGATATTTTTCTAAGATAGTAATAGCATTAGAAACTGTTTGACTTGTTGAATTTAGTAAGGCATCAAAGTCGATTTGTTGAGCTTGATTTAATAAACCTTTAGCATTTGTTATGGTATTAATCAATGTTGTTAGAGCTTTATTAATTGTACTACTAATCTCACTGACATCAATTTTATTAATTAAATCAGAAATATTATTTACTACATCATTGATTTGTGATAGATAAGCTCGAATTTTAGATACATCACCCTCTTGCACTAAGTCATTTAGGTGACTCATTCTGGTACTAAGTTCTGACAAGAGCGAATCTAGATTAGTTAATTGCTCAATAGTAGAATCTAAATCGTGATTTCCATTGCTTTCTTGCACCTGCTTCATATATTCAACAATATTTTGAATGGCTTCTCTTTGTTTAGCAATGTTATTAGTAAAATTGGTAATTAAGCTATTTATTTGTTCCTTTTCATCATCAGTTAATTGATTATCGGCAATCGCTTGATCAATAACAGAAATAACGGATGAAGTATTTTTTGAGAACTCTTGAATTGATTGAAGTGTTATTTGAACGCTATTTGTAATGCTAGGCAATGCACTCTGCATTTTTTTCGCCGCATCCAAGGTTATAGTCCCCAAACTATCAGCATCTTGTCCCAATTTTTTAATGTCTGGCATTGATTTTTGGACTTGATTGATAATTTGTAAACCTTGTTTGGCTTCTTGAATGCCTTGAGTCATGGTACTTTCTACTGACGCAAAGTCATCATCAATCATCGAGATTTGTTTCCCAGCATTTTGAATCTCAGGTATTTTCTCTTGAAGGGTCAAAACGAGTGAAAAACTTTTATCAATTTCTGGCATTTTATCATTTAATTTAATGACCTTTTGACCTAAAGCATCTACTTCTGGTAAATAAGTGATAAATTCATTAGCTTTTGCCAGTTTTTCTTTAATTTCTGGCATTTTTCCATGAAGATCAACAACTTGTTGAGTGTATTTATCAATGGTTCCTAAATTATCATTAGTTGATAAAATCGCTGATTTAACCTTCTGAATACTTACCATGTTTTTATCAATATCGTAACCAATTGTATTGAAGGTTTTTAAAAGGGTACTACTTGCCGTTTTGATAAACTCTTCAGAAATTTGCGATTGTAGAGAAGAGGCTCCTTTTGATGTTATTTTGGGAGCGATGGCATTGATTTTTTCGTTAATTGAATAAACAATTTGTGGTTTTTTAATATCTCCCGTGGTGAAACTTAAGAGATCCTTTGAAAAATCCTTTGGTAAATAGATCCCAGCATAGTATTTCCCAGATTTCACACCTTTATCTAAATCTGCTTTGGAATCAACAAATTTCCAGCCTAATTGGTGATTTTTCTTTAAATTTTTCAGTACTTCATCACCAATATTGATGGTTTTATCTTGAAAACTTGCCGATTTATCTGCACTATAGACCGCAATTGGCAGTTGCGAAGTATTGGCATAGGGGTCCCACAGGGCTTTTATATTAAACCAAGCATATAAAGAGGGAATTATCATTAGGGCGACAATTAAAAAAGTCGCCACGGGATTTTTAAATATTCGCTTCCAGTCTAGGGCAAACAACTTCCATGTATTTTTAATACTTTTCACTTCTTATCCTCATCATTCTTATCTCACTTGTAACTTTTTAAATTTCTTAAATATCATCGAGGCTTTTTCATACTTCATGACTGCGGATTTAAAAATTACGCAATACACGATTTTATCATATTTCATAAAAAAGTTCTAGCACTGCTTCCTTTTAATGGACACTTGCTTAACTATTGTAAATTTTTCTTACTAGATAAAAATCTTAAATCAAAGAAATGTTTTGTTTGATAAAAAAAGGAGGAAAGCCCCCCTTTTTAATTATTCATTTGTTAAATCTTCACCGTTGCTTGCAATAACTTTCTTGTACCAGTTAAATGATTTCTTAGGCGTCCGTTTCAAACTTCCTTTACCATAATCGTCTCGGTCGACATAGATGAATCCATAACGTTTGCTCATCTCACCCGTTCCTGCTGATACTAAGTCAATACATCCCCAAGAAGTATAACCTAATAGTTCAACGCCATCAAGTTCAACTGCTTTCTTCATTTCTTTGATGTGTGCAGCCATGTAATCAATTCGATAATCATCAGCTACAAATCCATTTTCATCAGGTTTATCTACTGCTCCTAAACCATTTTCTACAATAAATAATGGTTTTTGATAGCGGTCATAAATAGAATTCATTGTGATTCTTAAACCAAGTGGGTCAATTTGCCAACCCCATTCACTGGCCTCTAAATAAGGATTTTTTACAGATTCAAAGATATTTCCAGCTGATTTATCTGCATCCTCATCCTTGACTTTAGCGACTCGACTTGCATAGTAACTAAATGAAATAAAGTCAACTGTGTTTTCAGCAAGGATTTCTAAGTCGCCTTTTTCAATCGGAAGTGTAATTTCTTCACGCTCTAATCTCTTTAAAAGGTAGTTTGGATATTTTCCACGAGATTGAACATCAATGAAAAAGAGATTATCATGATTTTGTTTTTGAGCTTCAAAAACATTTTCTGGATTACAATCAAATGGATAGTAATCTCCAGCAGCTAACATGCAGCCTATCTTATTTTCTGGGTCAACTTCATGTCCAATTTTTGTTGCTAAAGCCGATGCTAATAGTTCATGATGAGCGGCTAAGTATTTGGCTTGTTCTTTATTTTCTCCTTCTTCAAAAACAAGTCCTGCTCCCATAAATGGAGCATGGAGGAGCATATTAATTTCATTAAATGTCAACCAATAGCGAACTAATCCTTTATAACGAGTAAAAATTGCTCTGGCTAAATTTTCATAGAAACCAACCATTTTTCGATTACGCCAGCCACCATATTCTTTAATTAGGTGGACAGGACAATCAAAGTGAGTGATGGTTACTAAGGGTTCAATTCCTAAACGTTGGCATTCTTTAAAAATATCTTCATAAAATTGCAAGCCTTCTTCATTTGGCTCTTGCTCGTCGCCTTTTGGAAAAATTCTTGTCCAAGCAATAGACATTCGATAGGTTTTAAATCCCATTTCAGCAAAAAGTGCGAGGTCTTCTTTCCAATGATGATACATATCAATCGCTTCTTTTGCTGGATAAAAATGGTCTTCATCGAATTCAAGGTGCTTCATTTCCCCTGTAATAATTGGAAAACGGTCTTTTCCGTGTGGAACAAGGTCGACATTGGCAAGCCCACGTCCTCCCTGATTATAGCCGCCTTCACATTGATTAGCTGCAGTTGCTCCGCCCCAGAGAAAATCTTTACTAAATGGCATAATAGATGACACTCCTTTTTTTATTCTTTTTTTATTCTTTTTTTCATTTTAACATTTTTTTATGACATTTGATAGCGATTTCATCTATTTTTTTGAAGCGTTTTCTATAATTTTATAAATAGAAAAGACTCAAATTAATTTGAGTCTTCTTCTTTTTCTGGTTCTGCCCAATTTCTTCGCAAACTAAAATGGTCTGGAACTAAATCATATCCTGGCTGGCAAAATGGGTGACAACGTAAAATACGTGCTGTTCCCATTGCCAAACCTTTGGCTGGTCCATGTTTTTCAATGGCCTGAATCATGTAATTGGAGCAGGTAGGATAATAGCGACAGGCTGGTGGCAAGGCTGGAGAAATCCAGCGTTGGTAGCCATGTACTGCTTTTACTAATACTTTTTTCATCTATTTCACTTTATTAAGTAAGAACTTATCATCATTCTTGCTAGTTTTACTGACAGACATTATCAGTTCTTTACTTTTACTGACAGAAATATTTTGGAACATCTGTCAGTAAATTTTTATTTCAAAAGACTAAGAATATCAGCAACCATAAGTTCTGGTGTCAAATGATAACGATTGTAAAGTTCTGTCACTGGAACAGAATCATTAAATTCACGTTTCGCACCAAAGTTCAAAACTTTAACATCATACTTACCAAGGAAGGAAGCAACTTTTTGACCAAATCCTCCGTCAAGAATTCCATCTTCGATCGTTGCAATAACTTGATGATTTTCAACTAAGTTTTCAAGGAAAGCTTGGTCCAAATCGTTGATGAAAAGTGGATTTATTAGGGTTGCATTAATTCCATTTTCAGCCAAAACTTTAGCTACTTTTTCACCATGTGAATAAAGACCACCAAGTGCCAAGAGGGCAACTTTTTCGCCTGATTTTGTCATTTGATATGAAGGGGTTGAATAATCTGTGAGAACAGTTGGACGTGATTCTAAGCCGTGTTCTGGCATTTGAATCACAACTGGTTCTTCATGTTGCTCAAGTGCCCAATCAAGAATTGAAATAAATTCTTCTTCAGAAGTTGGAGCAAGATATTTGATATTTGGAATGTTTGAAATCCAAGTCATGGCTGATGAGCCTTGGTGTGTTTCATCTGAACCTGAAATAACTCCACCTTTAACAATAACAATTGCTGGTTCTTCATTAATTGCTAAGTCATGCCAAAATTGATCATAAGCACGTTGAACAAAAGTAGAATTGTGGAAAATAATTGGACGAGCACCAGCCGCAGCCATTGCACCTCCAAAAGTAATGGTAAATTGCTCAGCAATTCCTGCATCAATATAACGGTCAGGATATTTAGCTGCAAATTGTTTCAGTCCAAAGATTCCTGGAATTGCTGCATTGATGGCAACAAGAGGTAGGCCTTCTGAAACCTTTTTATCCATGTAATCCAACATAACTGAACTATAAGATTTACCAGAATCAATCACTTTTGATTGACCAGTTTCTAAATCGAAAGGCATGTGCCAGTGAAAAGCTTCTTTATTTTCAAGAGCTGGTTGATAACCGCGCCCTTTTTCAGTATGAATATGAAGGACAATTGGATGGTCGATATCTTTTACTTCTTCAAATAGGTGAATTAAAGATTCAATATCATTTCCATTTTCAAGATATTTATAATCTAAACCAAAAGTTTTAAAGAAGTTATTTTCGGCTTGACCATTTGTCGCCCGAAGTTCAGCAAGGTTACGGTAAAGTCCTCCATGATTTTCAGCAATTGACATTTGATTATCATTAACTAAAATAATGAGGTTTCCTTTGAAATCTCCGGCATTATTGAGGGCTTCCATAGCAAGTCCCCCAGAAAGTGAACCGTCACCAATGACCGCAACAATGTTGCCTTTGTCATTTGTCAAATCACGCGCTTTGGCATAACCTAAGGCATTAGCAATTGAAGTTGAGGTATGACCAACTGTGAAAAAGTCGTGTTCTGATTCTCTTTGACTGGTGTAAGGTGTGATGTCATGGAAATGTCCATCAGTAAATCCATTTTTACGTCCAGTTAAAATTTTATGTGGATAAGTTTGGTGAGAAACATCCCAAATAAACTTATCAATTGGTGAATTGAAAACTTTATGAAGGGCAATTGTTAATTCGGTCACACCCAAGTTTGGACCAACGTGTCCACCGATGTTTGATACTTTATGAAGAACTGCTGTTCTAATTTCTGAAGCTAATTCTTCTAGTTCTTGATTTGATACTTTTTTTAAATCCGCTGGGCTGTCTATTTTTTCTAACACTGACATCTCTGATTTTCTCCTTTTTAGATTTACTTAGTTATTTACTGACAGAAATTGTCTTTAAAAACTAGTAAATCGACTGACAAAATTGTCATAATTTGAATGCTACTATTATCTTATCATAATTTGTCAGTAATTTTTTCCTATCATATTTTACAACTTTTGGAAAATTTTTGCAGGATTTGAAATTGTGCTATCCACACGAATTCTAATAATGAATTTTGTACCTTTAGGTTTATTATCTTCAACTGTAATCTTCCCATTGTAAGCTTCAACAATTTGTTTGGCCAGAGAAAGACCCAAACCTAAGCCACCTTTTTGACGCGTTCTTGCTTTATCTACTCGGAAAAAGCGGTCAAAGATTTTTTTCTTATCTTCATCAGAAATTCCTTCACCATTATCGGCGACAGCAAAAACTAAGAATCCCCCATTTTTTTGAACATCTACAGAGATTTCACCCTCATCACCCGTGTATTTAAGAGCATTATCAAATAAGATGGTCAGCAATTGTTTAATCAGGGCTTGGTCCAAATTAATCGTTCCATCTAATTTCAAATGGCCTGAAAACTTTTTACCTGCGTTTTCAGCAAGCATTTCATAGCTATTAAAAATATTCTCAAAATAAGTTGCCGTAGTCGCCTCTGGCTCAATTCTGATTCCAGAATCTCGACGAGCTAAGTTCAGTAAGTTACTTGTTAATAAACGCATATTACGAACTTCTGATAAACTTTCAGAAATATTTTCTGATTCATCAATAATTGTTGCAGTTGGCTTTTGGAAAAGTAATTCTAGACGATTTTGCAAGATTGCCAGAGGTGTTCTCAATTCATGTGAAGCATTTTCAACAAATTCTTTTTGTTTTTCATAAGCGGCCAAAATTGGTTTTAATGTCCAGTTTGCAAGATATAGACTAATAATTACTGACAGAAGCCAGAAAGTAATCATTGTTGTCACAATGACCCACATGGCTCGGCTCATGGCATCTTGAATTTGGTCAACATTTGAAAAAATTTGTGCATAAACCGGAGTTACTGTTCCATCAGTATTTGTAATAATAAATTGTGATGTTGTCAGATAACGATAGTGCCAATTATCTCCATAAGGATTTTTTACAGAAACAGTTTGAATAGTGTTAATTTGATTTTCGTTAAATTTCATTGTTTTTTGCAGAAGGCTCATGCCAAAGTTTGTACTTATATTTGCATTTGAACCCGCTGAAGGTATGAAACTTTTACCCTCTGAATCATAAAAAATTACACTATTATTGGGACCGTAATAGCCACTATCTTGCGAATTATTCATTCCTAATTGATTATTCGCTGCTTCTATCAAAAAGACTCGGTTTTGAGCCAAATTGTGTAAATTTTGGTCAGTCGCTCGATACATTCCTAATTGCATGACTTGAATAATAATCACGGCTAAAGCAACAAAAATGACTGTAAAAGCTAGAAAAAAATGAAGGAAGTTTTTCCCATCATTTTTTACAATAGCTGAAGATTTAACTTTTTTAATTATTTTCTTCAAAGAGGTCTCATTTCTAGATAGATTTACTGACAGAACTTTTTGTTAATTTATAGATGACTTTCATCTCTATACAATAAGCTGTCAGTAAAATTTTATCTCAAGATATAGCCAACATTTCGCAAGGTTGAAAGATTATTGACAAATTCTGTATCTTTCAATTTTTTCCGAATTTTACTCATATAAACTTCAACAACAGTTACTGTTGTATCACTGTCATAACCCCAAATCCGGTCAAAAATTTGCTCTTTTGGCAAAATAACATTTTGATTCTGCATTAAATAAACGACTAAATCAAATTCTTTTCCGATTAAATCAACAGGTTGATCATCAACTAAAGTTGATTTATTTGATAAATTCAAACGAATATTTCCATAAGTTAAACCGTTTGAATCTTCTAATTTACCTGTCCGTTTCAAAAGTGCTTGAATACGTGCTTTTAGTTCATCTAAATAGAAAGGTTTTGTTAAATAATCATCTGCTCCAATGTCGAATCCGTGCATTTTATCATCCAAAGATTCCTTAGCAGTCATGATTAAGACTGGCGTATCTACATTTTGCTCACGTAATTCCTTTAAGACTTCAAAACCATTCTTTTCTGGAAGCATTAAATCAAGCAAAATTAAATCATAGATTCCCAATTCTGCCTCATAGAGTCCTTCAACACCATCATAAACCTGTTTGACTTGCGCAAATGATTTTAAGAAATCGTAAACAGATTTTGAGAGTGATAAATCATCCTCCACTAATAAAATTTTAATCATTGAATCCATCCCTTTTCACTTTTTTTAGGGCTCATAATTTATAAATTATTTTTAGTTAAATTGCTTGGAAAGTCAATAAAACTGCGCCCATCCCTTTCTATTATTTTACACTATTATCATATTTTTGTCTTGTACTAGGCTTAACCTTATCTTAAACAAAACTAAAAAAGCTAGAACTTAAATTCTAGTTTTTGTTGATTCTCTAATAATTAATTCAAAAGGGATAATTGATTTTTCTGGCAAATTTTCTTTCTTATCTCGTAAATCCAAGATTTTCTTAATTGCGCTTGCCCCTAATTGCTCAATATGAATGTCAAAAGTTGTTAAATAAGGATGAATCATTGCTCCAAAGATAGAGTTGTTGTAAGTAATTAAACTCACATCTTCTGGAACATTTAAACCTTGACTTCTTAGACGTTCCACAACTTTTAAAGACAAGACATCATCCATAACTACAAGAGCTGTTTCATTTCGCAAGGAAAAATTAGCATCCATAAACAAGAGGTCATGATTGAGCCCAAGTTTCTCGGATTCATCTTTAAAACCTTGATAACGTTCTTCAAAAACTTCTGTTTCTTTCGTATCGGTCACAAATGAAATATTTTGATGTTTTAATTGTGCTAAATGACGAACAGCCTCGCGTCCAAGCAGCATATTATCATTATCCACATGGGTAATTTCATTTTTTCCTTCAGCCGGAGTTCCAACTAAAACAAAAGGAACCTTATTTTCTAATAAATAATCGCGAACTTCATCATTTTTTCCAGCGTAAAGCACGATAAATCCGTCAACTCGCTTTTCTGAATATTGAAGTTCAATCTGTTTTTTCAACTCTTTGGCTGAATGCCCCGTCGCAATAGCGATTGAAACATCGTAATCACGAGCTGTTTCATTGATTGAGGTCAATATTTTCATAAAGAAAGGTTGGCTCGCTTTGTCAGCCACTGGCGGGAAAACAACACCAATTGTATTTGTTTTTCCCGAAGCTAGAATCTGAGCCGCTGCATTCCTTCGATAACCTAATTCATGCATGGCTTTGCGAACTTTTACTTTTGTTTTATCCGAAATCTCTGAACTATCTTTAATGACCCGACTGACCGTTGAGGCATTAACACCAGCTTTTTTTGCAACATCTTTAATTGTAACTGCCATATTTTCACTTGAGACTAGCTAAACCCAGCTCAACTCACCGCTCCTTTCTTTTTCTTTTATTTGACACTCTGAAATTTTATTTTGCCAAATTTTCGATTAATTTTCAACTATTTTTTAGATTTTTGATAAAAAAGTCATTTAAAGACATCAAATTACTTTGTTTTCGTAACATAAAAATCTTTTAACTCAATCTTTTCACCATAGATTTCAAGATTTAAGGCTTGGCCACGTAATAATTCAAGTTTCACTTCTTGACCAACAGAAATTTTTAATAAACGTCCGCGATAGTTAATGTGAAAGGCATAACCCGTCCATGCTTGTGGTAAAAATGGGGCAAAACTCAATTGACCATCCCAGGTTTTCATTTGGGCAAAACCATGAACAATCGCCAACCATGAGCCAGTCATTGATGTGATGTGAAGTCCATCTTCTGTGTCGTTATTATAATTATCTAAGTCAAGACGAGCTGTTCTTTCATACATTTCAACAGCCTTGTCTTCCATGCCAAGCTCTGCTGCTAAAATCGCATGAATGGACGGAGAAAGTGAGCTTTCATGAACAGTTAATGGTTCATAAAAATCAAAATTTCGTTGTTTTTCGGCTAATGAAAATTGATTGCCGAAGAAATAAATTCCTTGAAGCACATCTGCTTGCTTAATATATGGACTACGTAACACTCGATCCCAAGACCAATTTTGGTTCAATGGAAGATTTTTAGGGTCAAGTTGAGCCACTGGAGTCAAATCTTTATCTAAATAGCCATCATGTTGAACAAAGATACCCAATTCTTCATCTTCTGGATAATACATTTTATCCACAATTTCTGACCAGTGAGCAGTTTCAGCTCCTTCAATTAAATCTGGGCGTGGATATTTCGCTAAACTTTCAGCAGTATAAGTCAAAACCCAAGCCGCCAATTTATTAGTGTACCAGTTGTTATTGATATTATTTTCATACTCATTTGGGCCTGTGACTCCATGAATCATGTATTTATCATTTCGTTTACTATAATGCACACGGTCTGCCCAAAAACGAGCAATTTCAATCAAAACTTCTAAGCCTTCATGAGCAAGATAAGTTTCATCTCCCGTGTAGTTGCTGTAGTTATAAATCGCATAAGCCATTGCTCCATTACGGTGAATTTCTTCAAATGTAATTTCCCACTCATTATGACATTCAACACCTGTAAAAGTAACCATTGGATACAAAGCACCTTTAAGTCCTTGTTGACGGGCATTATGTTGTGCTTGTGGCAATTGATTATGACGATATTTTAAAAGATTTTTAGCAACTTTTTCATCCGAAAGTGCCAAGTATAATGGAACGGCATAGGCTTCTGTATCCCAATAAGTTGCTCCGCCATATTTTTCTCCAGTAAATCCTTTAGGGCCAATATTTAAACGTTCATCTTCGCCGTAATAGGTAGAGAAAAGTTGGAAAAGATTAAAGCGAATCCCTTGTTGAGCTTCTGCTGAACCGTCAATTTGTACATCAGCAATTTCCCAACGTTTTTTCCAAGCGATTTCTTGTTCTTTATAAAATTCATGATATGTTTTCTTAGAAATTTCAAGGTTCAAATTTGATAGCACTTTTGTTAAATTCGAGGGTTCAATATCACGACTTGTGACAACTAAAACATTTTTGATAAAGGTGAGTGGTGCATTTTCTATTAATTTTGCTTCGTAAACATCTAAAACAGAACTTTCTCTTGTTTCTTGCTTAACTCGAGTAAAATCGCCTGCAAAGCTTTGTTTAGCTGCTACCGTAAATTGTTCAACTCCAAATGGATTAGGAATTGTTTCAGTGACAATAAATGAACCTGTAGCTGTATTATCAAGGTTTTTTACTGTCCAAAATTTTTCGTCGTAGTTGGAATCTTCATTACGAACATTTGCATCAATGATTGAGGCTGTACGGATTTGGTGAATTTCACCATCTAAGCTTTCAAACATGAAAGCAAAAACCGCAAGTTCTTGTTGAGCAATTGAGAAAAATCTTTCGGCAGTCACACGTACTCCATAAGCTACATAAGTATAGGTGAGTACCCCTTTTTCCATATCAAGCGACAGATTAAAATCAGTCACGTGACTTGCGGCTAAATCAACTTCTTTGTCATCAATAAAAACTCTGACAGAAGCAAAATTGAGGGCATTGATTGCTTTACCAAAATATTCAGGATAACCATTTTTCCACCAACCTACACGTGTTTTATCTGGAAACCAAACCCCTGCAATGTAAGTTCCTTGGTGACTGTCGCCACTATAAGTTTCACTAAAATTTCCGCGCATTCCCATGTAGCCATTTCCAATGGAAGTAAGCGATTCTTGCAAACGACGGTCTTCTTTTTCAATCTGATTTGATGTGATTTTCCAAGGGTCAATGCCCATAATTCTTTTGATTTGTTTCATAGTGTTATCTTGTTCTCACCTTCTATTTTTTATAAACCCGATATTCCCAGGCTGACAGAACCATTTTTTCTTGAAATTTTTGATTTGAACTGCCCAAGACTTGTTGATAATTACTGACAGAACTTCCAGCAGAGCTGTCAGTAAAACTGTCAATTTTTGTAAAATCTAAATGAGCTTTTTTGTCAGCCAAATTGACAATAATTAAAAATTCAGCTCGTTCATAAACTAAAACTTGAGGATGTCTTTTAAAATGAAATTTAATTGAACCCTCTGAAATTGCTGGTTCTTGATGCCGTAATTCAATCAATTTTTTATAAAGTTCAATGAGTTCTTGATTAGTTTGACTATTAATAACAGAAAAATTTGGATTAATTTCCATCCAAGCTTGTCCACTTGTAAATCCTGAATTTTTAGAATTGTCCCACTGCATTGGTGTTCTTGAGTGTTCACGACTATTTTGAGTGACTTCTGCTAGTGCTTGATTTGCTGACAATTCTGTCAGTTCAACGCGACCAACGGAAGATGTTGAATCGGCAGATTGAGGAACTGACAGCTTTGCTGACAATTCTGTCATTAACATTTCATATTTCTTTTTAATCTCGTCAGCTCGCAATTGCTTTGCGTCAGTAAATGGAAAATTAGTCATCCCAAATTCCTGCCCTTGATATATGAAAGGCGTTCCTCTTAAGAGCATATAACTGACAGCCAACGCTTTTGCTGATTCTATTGAACCATCGCCAAAAGTATCAATACTTCTTGGTTGGTCATGATTTTCAATATACAAAGCATTCCAACCCCGTTCAAGCAAATCTTCTTGCCAACGCATAATGACTTTTTTGTAGCCATAAATACTGCCCTGACCATTGCCATTTGATTTTCTGACATTATGTTCTAATTCAAAAATCATATTGATATAGCCAGCTTCATCGGTCCAATCGGGCGCTTGCTTGGAGCGAACCCCTGAAGCTTCCCCAACAGTCAAAGCACCATATTCATCAAAAATAGCTTTCAAATCTGACATATATGTTTCAATCCCAGCAACATTCATGAAAGGCACCCACGGGCCGTCGCCTTTCCAAGATTTAATTTTATAGTTCCATGGCATTTTTTGAATGTGTGAAATCGCATCTAATCTGAAGCCATCTATTCCCAAATCTAACCACCAGCGAATCATGTCATAAATTTCTTGCCGGACTTTGGGATTTTTCCAATTTAAATCAGGCTGTTCTTTGGCAAAAACGTGAAAATAAGCTTGTTTTGTTTTTTCATCGTAAGCCCAAGTTGAACCACCAAAAAAGGAAATCCAATCATTTGGCATTTGGTTAGGGCTAGCGTCTTCCCACAAATAATAATCACGATAAGGATTATCTTTTGATTTTTGACTTTCTAAAAACCAAGGATGTTGGTCTGATGTATGATTGACTACCAAATCCATGATGACTTTTAAGCCATTTTCGTGCGCTTTATCTAGTAATTTTTTAAAATCTTCAAGTGAGCCAAACATTTCATCAATGACTTGATAATCAGAAATATCATAGCCCCCGTCAACTTGTGGACTCTTGTAAATTGGATTTATCCAGATAAAATCAATCCCCAATTCACGTAGATAAGGAATTTTTTCAATGATGCCATTGATATCACCAATGCCATCTCCATTGGTATCTTTGAATGATTTTGGATAAATCTGATAACCTACCATCTTGTGAAAATCATTTGTTTTTATTTTTTTCATAGTTTTATATTTTCATTTTTAAAGTCCCTAAACTGAACTTATTTATTTTTTCAAAATAACGGTGCTGTAAGCTGGAATTGTCAATTTTCCATCAGTTAATTTTGCTTGAGAATTACTGACAGAAAGTTGGTCAGTAATTTTTGTCCCAACAACGCTTTTTGGGAGTTTCATTGTCACATTTTCTGTATCGGAAAAATTATTGATAATAGTCAAATCCTTTCCATAATTAATGACAGACAAGCTATCTTCACTGACAGAAATATTTTTCAATCTGTCAGTCGCAATTTCAGGATATTTTGCTTTGACTCGTAAAATTTTTTTGTACCAATTGAGCAGCGAATTTGGATTGGCTTCTTGTTGAGCTACTGAGCCTCCGTCAGTTGTGGCAATTTCTGTCGCACCTGGCACAGAAATATCCGCTTTGGGAGAATCTGTCCCAGCAGCATTCCACGGCATTGGCAAACGTTTATTTTGGTCAATGCCAGAACCTGTCAGCCCCAATTCCTCACCGTAGTAAATAAATGGATTTCCCGGCATCAAAAGATAAATTTGAGCAGCCATTTTCTGCATGGATAAAGAGCTTAAAAGGGTTGCTGAGCGGTCTGTGTCATGATTACTCAAGAAAGGAGCGTCAATGGCTTTCGGGTTATCTGCATGAATTTCTTGGTCCCATGCTTCAATTTGTTGACCAAATAAAGAACCTTCACCTAAGACTAAAGCCGAATTAATTGGACTTGAACTCGATTGCAAAGCATTTGGAAAGTCAAATAATGAATCAATACCTGATGGATAAATATCATCAATTGCCGAAGCCGTTGAAAAAACTTCGCCCACTAAATAAGCTTTTGGATTTTGCTTTTTGACCGTGTCTGTCAGCCATTTGGTAAAGGCCGCCGTTTTTTTATCATCATTTGAGAAATAAAAACCGACAGCGTCCAAACGAAAACCAGAAACACCTTTGTCTAACCAAAATTTCGTAATTTTTGCAATTTCTTTTTTGACCTCAGGATTGGCAAGATTGAGGTCAGGCATTGATTTATCAAACTCTGACTCATAGTATTTGCCGTTGCTGGCTAAACTATAACCCTCTTTTGCCGTGTCCGACCAATTATAATAGGCCACATATTTTTTGTCGCCAGATAGTGCTTTTTGAAACCAAACATTATCAGTCGCCGTGTGATTAAATGGCATATCCAAAATCACAGCAATTCCTCGTTTTTTAGCTTGAGCAATCAGATTTTCAAAATCAGCCATTGTCCCAAATTTAGGATTAATTTTTTCGTAATTAGTGACATCATAGCCATGATAACTAGGACTAGCAAAAATCGGTGTCATCCAAAGTCCTTGCACTTTCAAATCCGTTGTAGAATTGGATTTTCCAGTATTCAAGTAGTCCAAATGTTGCGTGACCCCATTTAAATCACCTTCGCCATCATGATTTGAATCGGCAAATGAACTCGTAAATATTTCATAAAAATTACGATACAAACTCCTATCAACCTTTTGGCTGACAGCCGCTTTTTTTACTGATGAATCTTTTGAATTTGCTTTTTGACAAGCACTTAAAGCACACGTCGCCAGTAAAGTTACTGACAGAAGTAAAAGCTTATTTTTCATAATATTCGTTCTCTTTTTCTTCCCAGTAAAGTCGGTCAGAATCAGTAATTTCGCGGAGAATTCGTGCTGGATTACCTACTGCAATCACATTTGCTGGCAAATTTTTTGTCACTACCGTTCCTGAACCCACAATTGTATTTTCGCCAATCGTAACGCCCGGATTAACAATTACTCCTGCACCAAGCCAAACTCGGTTACCAATCGTAATCGCTTTTCCATATTCTAGTCCACGCTGTCGAACTCCGGCATCAATTGGATGAGAAGCCGTAATCAGACTGACGCGAGGTCCAAACATCACATCATCGCCAATCGTAATCGGTGCAACATCCAGAAAAATACAGTCCATATTGGCATAAAAGCGCTGACCAATTCTTGTATTTTTACCATAGTCGATGTAAAGCGGTGGATTTACAAATAACTCATCACCAGTTTGACCAAAAAGTTCTTTTTCACGTGCCACAATTTTTTCTGTATCAAGTAGATTGAGTTGGTTAATTTCTTGATTTAATGCTCGATTATTATCAGGTTTGTATTCTGGTTCAACTTTACTTGCTTTATAGAGTTCGCCAGCAACCATTCTTTTAAATTCGCTCATTTTCACCTCACCCTTTTGCGCTTTAACTATTCCACTTCGCAAGCAAAGGCTTCCCAAGCTTTTAATTTAATCTGAGAAAGTTCAGGCAGGAAATTTTCATTGTGAATCAATAAGTCACGACAGACGAATCCTGTTTTAAATTGATTTTCTTCATCAGATAAATTGGCAACGACCAAATATTTCTTGCCCTTATAAGTCCGCAAATATGCAAAAACATCAGCCTCAGAATCAATCAACTTGAAGTCCCCATAAATGACCCAATCATGTTGTTTACGAAGTTCAATCAACTTTTGATAAGTATAAAAAACAGAATCAGGATCACTCATGGCTTGGTCAGCATTAATTTCTTCATGATTAGAATTGACAGCGAGCCAAGGTTTTCCATCAGTAAAACCTGCATTTTCTCCAGCCGTCCATTGCATCGGTGTTCTTGCATTATCACGACCAACACGACGAATTGAATCCATGATTTCATTTTCAGAATGACCAGCAGCTAAGCGTTCAGCAAACATATTCCGTGACTCGATATCATTGACTTCTTCAATTGATTCAAAAGGATAATTCGTCATTCCAAGCTCTTCACCTTGATAAATATAAGGCGTTCCTTTCATCAAATGCAATAAAATCGCAAAAGCTTTAGCTGATTTCAAACGATATTTTCCATCATTTCCCCAATTTGAGACAATCCGTGGTAAATCATGATTATTCCAAAAAAGTGAATTCCAACCTTTTTCTAAAACTTGCCATTTGGCTAAAATTTCTTTAAGTTTTGAAACTGAAAATTCCTTTTTATCCCATTTTTCGCCCTCATCAAGATAAGCATTTGTGATGTGTTCAAATTGGAAAACCATTGATAATTCTTGACGTTCAGGATCAGAATAAAGTTCCGCAATCTCTGGTGTTGCTCCCCAAGTTTCACCCACAGTCAGCAAATTTTTCTGACCAAAAGTTGCGTGATTCATTTCATGCAAATACTCATGTAATTTAGGCCCATTTCCTGTGATTTCTTGGTCAATTTCTTTCCCAATCAAGTCAATCACATCCATGCGAAAACCGCCGATTCCCTTATCAATCCAGAAATTCATCATGTCATAAACTTCTTGATGAACCTGAGGATTTCCCCAGTTTAAGTCTGGCTGACGCTTGCTAAAAAGATGAAGGAAATATTGGCCCGATTCCTCATCAAATTCCCAAGCAGAACCAGAAAAGGTAGATTGCAAACCATTGGGTTCATCAGCCCAAATATAATAATCACGATAAGCATTATCTTTTGATTTTCTAGCTTCCACAAACCACTTATGTTCATCAGAAGTATGATTAACTACCAAATCCATAACAATTTGAATGTTTCGCTTTTTAGCTTCCTTGAGCAATTCATCCATATCCGCCATCGTTCCAAAAACATCAGCAATTGCTTGATAATCAGAAATATCATAACCATTATCATCCATTGGCGATTGATAAACTGGACTCAACCAAATTGCACCAATCCCAAGTTTTTCAAGATAATCTAATTTAGAGATAATTCCTTGCAAATCACCAACACCATCACCATTAGCATCCATAAAAGAACGCGGATAAATCTGATAAACGACTGTTTTTTGCCACCAATTTTCTTTCATATTAATTACTCCATTAAGATGTGAGTTCATTCTCCTATTTTCCTAGGATATAGGAGAATGAACTCAATTAAAATTTTACTGACAGCTTTATAAGTTAATCCCGTCAGTAAAATACTCACTAAACCAAAGATTCTGTCAGCAATTTTTACTGACAAAACTATCAGCAAAGCCGATAGTTTCTTTATTTACCGATTCAACGACTCCCTCGGTCACAGTGAACTGACAGAATCCATTTTCTATTTATAGATTACAAAACCATATTGTAAAATATTATTTTGATCAACCAAATTAGAGAAAACCACTTCATCAGCTGAAAAATAAGCCGGTTTTTCGCCAATATTGAAAATAGCTTTCAAAGTTCCACGTTCAAATTTCACAATGCCATTTTCTGAATCTACGATTTTCCATTCTACTTCTGAATCACTTAAAATTCCTTGATATTGTTTGCGTAAAGCAATCAGATTTTTAAAGAATTCAAACATCTCTAAATCTTGATCTTTTTCTTCCCAAGGCATCACCTTACGACACTCAGGGTCCATCCCACCTGTCACCGCATACTCATCTCCATAATAAATACAAGGCACACCTGGTTGCATGAAGGTGAACGTTTCAACCAATTTCATCAAATTTTTATTATTTTTTGCAACAGTCAAAATTCTGGGTGTATCATGAGAATCTAAAACATTAAACATCATTTGATTCACTTGCTTACGGTATAATGTCAGTTGCGTATTAATATTAGAAACCATTTGTTCCAAAGAAATCTTCTTCGTAATCAAACCATCTTTAATCGCATCAGTATAAGCATAGTTCATAACGGCAGAAAACTCATCACCAACTAACCAAGGTTGTGCAGAATGCCAAACCTCACCTAAAATATAAAAATCATCTTTTGCCGCATCACAAGTTGTGCGGAATTTTTTCCAGAAAGTATGATCCACTTCATCCGCCACATCCAAACGCCAAGCATCAATATCAAACTCAGAAATCCAATAATCAGCTACTTTCAAAAGATAAGCTTCAACCTCTGGGTTAGCCGTATTCAGTTTTGGCATGTGTGGAGTAAAGGCAAAAGTATCATAAGTTGCATTTTCAGCATTTTCAAAATCATCAGTCGGAGTATAAGTTGCTGGCCAACTATTAACATGGAACCAATCCGCAAATTTTGATTTTTCTTGATTTTTCAATACATCTTGCCATTGAGCAGACGTATCTCCGATGTGATTAAAGACCGCATCTAACATGACTTTAATACCACGCGCATGTGCTTCTTTCACCAAAGTTTTAAACAATTCCTTATCCCCAAATTGCTTATCAATTTCCATATAATCTTCTGTATCATATTTATGATTAGAAAAAGCTTGGAAAATAGGAGTAAAGTAAATGCCGTTCACACCGAGTTCAGTCAAATGTTCCAAATGATCAATCACCCCTTGCAAATCTCCCCCATAAAAATCTTGACGGTCGGGAACATCTTGTGGATTCCAAGCTTTCGTTCCCTCAGGGTCATTGCTCTTATCCCCATTGGCAAAACGTTCAGGGAAAATTTGATACCAAACCGTTTCTTTGACCCATTCAGGTGCTTTAAAACGATCACTTTCATGGAAATAAGGCAAACGGAAAGCCCCATATTTTTTAGTCACCAAGCTCTCATCATAATCAAACATTCCTTGGTCTGTGTAAACTACTTTTTCTCCATCCAAACCTGTAATGACAAATAAGTAATCTACTCGTTTCGTTGCAACAGTAATTTCGGCCT
Source organism: Lactococcus sp. S47 (assembly GCF_016517475.1). Lineage (NCBI taxonomy): Bacteria > Bacillati > Bacillota > Bacilli > Lactobacillales > Streptococcaceae > Lactococcus > Lactococcus sp. S47. The sequence goes on along the minus strand of NZ_JACVUB010000012.1, from coordinate 10,135 downwards.
CAAAATAATCGCTAATATTAGTAGAAAGATACTTTTTCATCTCTACTTTTTGACTAGCCCAATACTGTGTTTCGGGGTTATCAAGCCCTTCCCACGAATAAGGATCGCCATAAAATAATTCGACTTTTTCCACATCAGATTTTTGTGTTTGCAGACGAACATGCATCAGATTCTTTGCATAAAGATAAGCAAATTCCGACTCAGGACGATGATAAATTGCAGCTTTGTTCATAATAGAACCTCCAAATTTTTTTGATGGCTGTACTGTCTTAAACTATTTTCAATTAATCTCAAGGACAGCGAAAAGCACCTTTTCCGTCGCTTTTCTATAGTGTCATTTCCACCACATCTGGAGAAGATAAATCTCACATTAATCATATTTTATCATAACGCTTTCATCGACGCAACCGTTTGCGATAATTTTCGTATATTATTTTTTAAAACATTTATTTTTCATTCTAAAGAATACGCTGAAAAGTCGGTATAAACCAATTTCTAAGTAATCAAAATGTAATATTTTTTTCCTTGACAAAAAGCAAACGGTTGCGTAAAATGAGGAGTGTATAAAATAAACCGTTTTCATTAGGAGGAAACACAAAATGAAATCATGGAAAAAAGTTGCTCTTGGTGGAGCATCTGTACTCGCCCTCGCAACCCTCGCAGCTTGCGGTTCATCAGCAAGTTCTAACAAATCATCATCTTCTTCTAGCTCAAACAATGTAAAAGGTAATGTTACCTTGTGGGTTGACCCAGCTAATGTTGATAGCTACAAAACACTAGTAACTGGCTTTGAAAAAAAATATCCTGATGTTAAAGTAAAAGTCAATCAATCTCCAACAGGTTCTGCAAATGCCAAAACTGACGTTGGTAAAGACCCAGCAAAAGCAGCGGATGTCTTCAAAGTTCCTAATGACCAACTTGGTGCCATGGCTGAAGCAGGTTACATTAACCCTCTTTCTCCTGATGCAACAAAATGGGTAGACAAAAATGACATTTCTGTTGCTGGAGAAGCTGTTTCTTGGAAAGGTAAATATTATGCCTATCCTCAAGACCAACAATCAAATATCATCTTCTATAACAAAGCTAAATTCTCTGAAGCACCAACTAGTTGGACTCAATTTACACAAGATAAAGCAATCGGTACAGACTTTACAAACTCTTATAACTGGTATCCAGCCTTCCTTTCAAACGGTACAGTATTGTTTGGTAAAGATGGTGAAACTTTAGACGGTACTGACGTTGCCGGAGATGCTGGACTTCAAGTCTTGAATTGGTTTGCAAAACAAAAATCTAACACAGGTGTTGTCCAATCAGGTCAAGCATTGCTAGCTGATTTAAAATCAGGTAAAACAGCTGCTGTCCTCGATGGACCTTGGGATGCAAGTAATGTTAAGAAAATTCTTGGCGACAATTACGGTGTTACCACACTTCCAACAATTGATTTCGGCTCTGGCGAAAAGAAAATGCAAGCTTTCTCTGGTGTAGGTACACTTGCTGTTAACTCTGCTTCTAAAAATCAAGTCGCTGCATCTTCTCTCGCTCAATATCTTTCTAATGCTGACTCACAAAAAGAACTTTATAAAGATAATAATGCAATCCCAGTTGCTAAAAGTTTGCAAACTGATTCAGATATTACCGCAGACCCAGCTGCCCAAGCTGTTATCAAACAAGTGCCTGAAGATACTTTGATGCCTAAAATGCCTGAAATGGCCACATTCTGGAATTTAGCTGCTCCTTTGATTAATAATACATACCTTGGCAAGACTCCTGCTTCACAATATGACAGTCAACTTAAAACTTTCCAAGATTCTATCTCTAAAGCAACTAAATAATTCATTAGTACTCTTTTAAAGAGGTTGGGCACAGCCTAATCTCTTTATTTATTAGAAAAGGACAAAGTTATATGTTCAGAAAAAAAACTTCTTTACCACCTGAAGCCACTTATAAAGAAGTCTGGTCTAAAGGGGATATTTTTGCAAAACTGAGTTTTTTTGTGATGGGACTCTTTCAATTAAAAAATAAACAATGGCTAAAAGGGCTTCTCCTTCTTGCCAGTGAAGTCATTATTATTTGGTGGTTACTCTTTTCAGGCTTTAAAGCTATCAGTATGCTTGGAACTCTTGGTACAGTAAAAACTAAAAAAGTTGTCTGGGATGCTTCTGAGGGAGTATATAATACTCTTTTACCTGATAATTCTATGCTCTACCTTCTATTTGGTGTTTTTGCAATAGTAGCAATTGGTTTACTTATATTTTTATATATCGTTCATCTTAGATCTCTTCGTCACCTCTATGCACTTAATCGTGACATTAAGCATATTCCAACAACGCTGGAAGATTTATCTTCACTATTAGATGATAAACTTTACATTACATTAATGGTTCTTCCACTTCTTGGAATTTTAGCTTTCACTGTTGCTCCGTTAATCTTTATGATTACCTTAGCCTTTACAAACTATGATACTCAACATTTAATTGGTTTTTCATGGACTGGATTATCTACATTTGCTCAAGTTTTCCAAGGGGACTACGGAAAAGCCTTTTTCCCACTATTAATTTGGACCATTATTTGGGCTGTAGCTGCAACTTTAACAACATTCCTTGGTGGTGTTCTATTAGCCTTGCTAATAGAATCCAATGGAGTTAAATTTAAAGGTTTTTGGAGAACTATATTTGTTGTAGTGTTTGCCGTTCCTCAATTTGTTTCTTTGCTTTTAATGGGAATGTTCTTAGACGACCATGGACCTATTAATAGCGTTTTACAAAATGCCCACTGGATTAAAGGGCCAATTCAATTTTTATCTGACCCAATCTTGGCTAAAATTTCAGTTATTGGTGTAAACATGTGGATTGGTATTCCAGTAACAATGTTAGTTTCAACTGCTATCATTCAAAATTTATCGCAAGATCAAATTGAAGCAGCAAAAATTGATGGAGCTAACACTTTCCAAGTGTTTAAATCAATTACATTCCCACAAATATTATTTGTTTTGACCCCAACATTGATCCAACAATTTATTGGTAATTTCAATAATTTCAACGTTATTTATCTTCTTACAGGAGGTGGACCAAATACAGACAATAACTTGGCAAATGCTCAAGCAGGAACAACCGATTTATTAATTACTTGGCTCTATAAACTTACTACACAATCTACAAGAAATTACGCTCTTGCTTCTGCTATTGGTATCATAATATTTGTTATCACAGCAACTGCATCACTCGCTCTATATCGTAGAACTAATGCATTTAAGGAGGGCTAATTAGTGAAATCTTATAAAACTCAGAGAAAACTTTCTCTAACATTCCGTTACCTTTTATTAGTTATCTTAGCTCTCCTTTGGATATTCCCCGTCATATGGATGATTTTAACAAGTTTTGCTAAGAATAATAATACAGGTTTCGTTCAATCTTTATTTCCACAAAACTGGACTTTGGAAAATTATATAGGTATCTTTAATAATTCTCAATATCCTTATGCGCATTGGCTTTTAAATACTTTTATTTTAGCAGTAATATGTGCGGTGGCGAATACTTTTATCACAACAATTATGTCGTACGCACTTTCACGTTTACGTTTTAAATTCAGAAAACCATTTTTACAATTCGCATTAATTATTGGCATGTTCCCAGGAATCATGGGAATGATTGCAATGTATTCAATTCTTAAATCTATTAATATGCTTAATATTTGGGGAATGGCACTGGTCTATGTAGGTGGTTCTGGATTAGGTTTCTACGTGTTCAAGGGTTTCTTAGATACCATCCCTCGCTCTATTGACGAAGCCGCAACAATTGACGGTGCAACTCGCTGGCAAACTTTTATTCATATTACACTTCCTCTTTCTCGTCCAATGATTGTATATACATCTTTAATGGCATTCATCGGACCATGGCTTGATTTCATGTTCTCAAGTTACATCTTAGGTGGTGGAGATCCCAAAATTCGTACAGTGGCCTATGGATTGCAAAATATGATGACAAATTCAAAAGGTTCAAGTGCTACAAACCTCTATCAGTTTATCGCAGGTAGTGTACTGATTGCAGTACCTATTACAATCTTATTCATAGTTATGCAAAAATTCTACGTCAATGGAATCACGGCTGGTGCAGATAAAGGATAAAAAAGTAAATATTTCATTAACAAGATAAAAAGGGCACTGATAATAATAATTATCAGCGCCCTTTTTTATCTCTTCTTTATATTCTAATTATATTCATAAATAAAAATTTTATATGCTATAATTAAGCCGTAATGTCACCAAAATTGGAGTATATAAATTTATGAAAAAATTTTTTATTATCATCTTTGCTATTTTTTCTATTGGAATTTTAAGCAGCTGTAAAACTTCAAGTAAAGATAGCGTTAAAACTAATACTAATCCTCACCAAGCTATTCAAGGGGAGTGGATTTCGTATTCTGAAAGTAAAATCAATCTTCCGAAAACAACGAGTGCTGCAGATGCACATAAACTGTTAGATTTAACCGCATCTACCAGTGAAAAAATCAAGTTTGATAAGAAAAAAGTCACACTTGCTACTAATGAATACGACTATAAGCTAGGTCGACAAATTATTATTGGTTCATACAGTTATGATTATAAGTTAGAACATGGTCAGGATATTTTAAAATTTGATACGACGAGTTCAGATATTGGTGGAAATGTTTATTATCGAGTAGGAAGTAAGCTTGAAAAAGAAAAGACCAAAGAAATTAACGACAAAGAAGCCAAAGAGAAAAAATCAGTGACTCATTTGAATGAAGTTTGGAAAGCAAAAACAGACATCATTGAAAAATCACTCAAGGAAGCAATGATTGGAACATGGTCAGGCCACTTTAAGGCAGTAGCAACTACTGGGCAAGGTGTGGCTTGGGCGCCCGGAATGCAAACATTAACTTTCGATGGTGGAACTAATCTTTCATTTCACGCCTCTTCTGATTCTTTGACAAATTTTGACCAGAAAGTAATTCACAACGCTTATGCTTCTTATCAACCTAATGGAATTTTAGGATTAGAACCTTCAGATCATATTCCAGTAGATTCTAAGAAACTTTTAAATATCATTAAAGACCTCACCGCCGAACAAATGTTTAGCCGTATTAAATATATTGCTTTTTCCTATGATGTAACAACTGATACTGGCACGATTTCTCAAAGCTTTTCCCCTTCCGAACTTTCATATAAGAACGGAAAGTTATCATTTGATACTGCCTTACTCATCACACAATGTGGTGATGAAGGAGTTCAAATTTCTGGAAATGTTTCTAAAACGGAGTAAAAATTGAAAAATAAAATTATCGTAGTAGCTATACTAATAACAACTTTTTTCTCTCTTTCAGCATGTAGTAAACTAACAAAGTCAGAAAGTACACTAATAAAGGGTCAGTGGGAACTATTACAAGAACCCACACAAGTAACAAGTAATCTCAAATTATTAGATTTTCCCAATAAGAGTACTTCTATCGTTAATTTCACTAAAGAAAAAAATTATCAATTTAATGAAAAGAAACATGAATTAAGTTATCTCAACTCCTACAAATATCAAACATCTTTTGATATTTCGGGAAACATTTTGACACTAAGCAATAAAAAGCAAAAGATGATCTACTATCGGAAAAATTCCGTTCAGTATAAAAAAGCAATAACTTCAATTAAAAATAACATGACTTCAGTTAATGAAGCATGGAAAGCTCAAAATCAATCTTTTTTAAAGGATTTTGAAGAGGCTATTGCAGGAAACTGGTCGAATGCCAAAGGAAATGCCCAAGTTAATTTAAATCATGATTCTCCGGATCCTGATGCAACTCTAACCATCTCCACACCTAAATTTCTCTTCTTTGATATTTCCTTTACTGGAGGTGCTCGGGATAAAACGATGTCGGTCAACTTTAAAGACAAAAATATCTCTGATGCTGCAATAAAACTTTCATATTCCGATTTTGACACTCTTTTAGGTCTTGGATGGAGTGCCTCAGAAAATTTAAACGAAACAAAAGAAAAAATAAAAAAATTAACTTTCAGAGATTTATTTATGGACTTGGAAGAAGTGACCTTAGCATATAGCATTCCCGACTCAACATTAAGTCAAGAGATTACTTCTTCTGCCTATAGAGCTACAGTTTCATCAAATATCACTCATTTTGATGAGTGCACTATCACAACAAGAGACAGCTCCACAGATCACGAATTTAAAGCTTATTTAAGCCCCGTAGAAACCACAAATTAATATGAACCTATTTTCCCTGAAACTACTTCTAATCCCTATTCTAGTTTTATCACCACTTGCCTTATTGTTAATTGAAAAATTAACTAAAAAAAAATATATTACCGCTAAAAATATCTCAGAAGACGTAATTAAGGCTGATGAGATTGAAGCTCTTGTTTTAGCTGTTCTTAGCTCATGGAATCAGTCAAAACTATATCAAAACAGTCAATTTTACAGTAAAAATTTACTAAAAAAACAGGGCAAACATATTGTTCACAATGATATGTATGGAAAAAAAGAATCCATTTTTGATATTCAGATTGAAGGAATAAACAACCTACACCAATTCAAGAATAAAATTACTGTGGAAATTTCCCTTAAAGCGAAATATTCTCTATCTTTTGATGAAAATGATAGCCTTATGTACCTTATCACCTCAAGGTCAATGTCCAGATATAATAAAATGCTAAAAGATCCCCTGCCTGATAGACAAACATATCAAAAAGACGTACAAAAGTGGGAATTTGTTATTGAAGAAAATCTCTTTAAAGTGAATAAATTCTCATCAAATCTGAAATAAAAAAAGCCCTCTTAAGAATGGCTCTTTTTATTTTAGAAAAGTGAAAGAACATCTGAATAGTGAGTAGCAATCATATAAAAACTCACAGCAGCTATTGACCAAGCCCAGACGATGTGTCCAAAAAATTCTGAAAAGTGTTCTGAAAAAGGTTGTTTCCAAGGTTGTGGTACCGTTCTAGTAATAGGCATTAACAGAATATGCCATAAAAACCAGATAATAATACCGTAAAGAGCCCCCTCGCCTAAGCTTATACCACTCCATATTTGTGATAAGACAACAAAAATAAATGAAAAAACAATTGAAAAACTGAAATGAAGAATCAAGGCAAACCAATACACTTTTTGGTCTTTAGAATACAAAAAGTAAGCATGAGTAATTTTTTGGGGAAAGCCAATTTGTTGCATAAGTTTTTGAGGAGGGTTTGTTTCATCTCGCTCTTTTGTACGAGGAGGAAGAATGGCTTCCCAACCAATTTTTACCATTCCAGAAATTAGTCCAGAAACAATACCAATCCATAAGCAAGGCAATAAAATTCCCAAAAACCAATCCAACGATATATTTTTTACCATTTCAAAATCTCCTTATAATATATAAAATAAAAACTACTCTTATTTTATAAAAAATTTATTATAAAGTGTATTGAATTGTTTGCTCATTCTAAAGGAAAGATTTATTATCATTAAAGCGAAAGCCAACTTCCACGTTGACCTCTTTCAATAAATTGTTGCGACAACTGAAGATAAAACCTCACAACTTCACTAGATAATTCCTGTTTTCTAGCAAGAGGCGCTAGAGAATGTTGAAGATCGTTGATTACCTTCGGAGTATAATTTCCCTTTTCTAAATTATTCTTACTCTTCACTAAAACTTCACGTTCTTTGCTATTCAATGTTTTACTAAGAATTAAATCATAAAGTTCTTCTAAGATTTCTGCTTCACTCGCTTTTTTGACCATTTGTTCACTCCTTTAACCTTTCAGATAGCTTATTTTATAATTTTCTGATAATATAGTCAATTTCTTCCGAATCTATTTTATTTATTTCTAAATCTTTAGTCAATACTCTCTCTAGTATTTTAGTCATTTTTAAATTAGAATAGATATATAAATAGATTTTGTGTCAAAAAAATCTATAATACTTTATCAAAAAATATTCATTAACCTCTAAATAAGAAAGATGATATCAATGGATCAAAAAACTAAAATTATAAATTTCACCGCTCGTACTTTTCGTGTTTTAGTAGCAGTTGTCTTTGGATATACCATTTATGATTTATTTTTCAGAGAGTTATTAACTCGTAAGATTCACATTTTTTTATATATTGTCACCTGGCTAATTTTGTCCTATCTGATTATCCCCAATATCACAAAAATCATCACAAAAATTTATCTACCGGAATACTTTATTGGAAGGTCCAGAACTTCTGATGGTGTATTAGGTGATTCGGTAAATTTATTAATTGACGGTTCAAAAGAAGATATAGAAGCTGCTTTTTTAAGAATGGGTTGGACAAAATCAGATAAAATTACTTTAAGGTCCTCTCTCAAAATTATAAAATCAAGCTTATTACATCAAAGCTATCCCACTGCACCCGTTAGCTCTCTCTTTTTATTTTCTAAAAAACAAGACCTCGCCTTTGAAAAAGAAATTGCTGGCAGTCCTAAACAAAGGCATCATATCAGATTATGGGAAACTCCACAAGATTATTACCTCCCTGGGGGAGTAAAGTCTGATTGGGTCTGTGCCGCTTCTTTAGATATTGGTATTAGATTTTCTTTATTTACAGGACAAATTACTCATCGTATTGATGAGAATATAGATGAAGAAAGAAATCTTATCGCAAATGAACTCATCGAGCATGGATTAGTTGAAGAAAGGAAGCTATATACTCATTTCACAAATCCTTATCGAAGTAGAAATGGTGGGGGAGATAAGATATCTACAGATGGTTCTTTAGTTTATTTGAAACTTAAATGAATTTTTCTCATATATCATTACTTAACATAAAATAAAAGAAGAATCTAAATAAGATTCTTCTTTTATTTTATGCACTCTACTAGTTTTACAGCGACTAAATATTTTTTAAAATTATTAAAATTTCGCAAAATAATCAATATTTCCATTTTAAGAAACGTTTTAGTTGACTGACCGTCATCAATAAGCTACTCTAAAGATAATAATAACAAGAAGGAGTTAGCCCATATGAATAAGAAAACCCTTATCTCGTCACTACTAATCACCCTTGCTTTTCTATTTTTAAATGTACAAAAGGTCAGCGCAGCTATCGATTATAATCTTTTTAATTACAATTATCCGGTAAGTGCCTATTATCCTAAATCCTCAGATAAAGCCAATGTTATGGGCAGAATAATCAAAATAAATAATGTTAGAAATGATTATTCAGTTTCCATTCCAATGGATGTTTCTCAAAATTCAGAAGGAAAGCTCAACTATTTTGGGTTGACAACTTCTACAAATGCCTATTTTACACATGATTCTGGAAACTCAATCACTAATGCAGGTTCTCTCACTGGTCCAAATACTTTGGTTGGGCCCGGACTTCAAAATCCTGTCAAATTACCAATTCCCAGTAGCACGATAACTATTGATGGGCAAACTTACTATTTTAACTACTATGTTGTTCAGGTGGTCACAGAAAAAGTGATTAGTCCAATCAATGAGGTTCAAGGAAATAATTATGCTCTGCAACCTTTAGACACTTTACCAGCAAATGCCAACTTCGCTTGGGCATATTATTCTGATAGCCCTGGTGCTATCATTCATTATAAAACGGAAGATGGTACAGAATTATTAACTTCGCCAACTCTTATTGGTGAATCAGGGGATACTATTCCCTCAGAAGTAAGAGATTTCACGGGATATACTCTAGTATCTGTTCCCGAAGAAGATAGTTTTAAAAAAGCACAATTAACTAACTTGACCTATGTTTATAGGAAAAATCCAGTAGCTGCTGCTACTGTAACCGTTAAATATATTGATACGCAAGGAAATTATATTTCAGATTCTATCCCACTTTCAGGTAATGTCGACCAAGAATACACTACTGAACAAAAAATTATTTCGGGCTACACTTTTAAAGAAGTTCAAGGAAATAAAAGTGGACTATTTTCAACTACTCCTCAAACCGTTACCTATATCTATACTAAAAATCCAATCGAAATAAAAACTGGATCAGTAACTATTAAGTATGTTGATACAAACGGAAATTCCATTTCTGATGTAATTACAAAATCTGGAAATGTAGGGTCTTCTTTTGATAGTGAACAAAAACTTATTTTGGGCTACACTTTTAAAGAAGTTCAAGGAAATAAAAGTGGACTATTTTCAAC
>NZ_JACVUB010000011.1:0-68439 GCF_016517475.1 Lactococcus sp. S47 | reverse complement strand
TTACGTTCGCTTTTTCCCTCTCCTGTATTCGCTTTATTTCATGCCACCACTAGCTTTGACAAATTAAAAAAATAAGTCAAAATTGACTTATTTTTTTTATTAATGTACCCAGATACTCATTAACATGACCATTGCTAAACCTACAACTGCGATAATCGTTTCTAGTACTGTCCAAGTTTTTAATGTTTGCTTGACATCTAAATCAAAGTATTCTTTAAACATCCAGAATCCTGCATCGTTAACATGAGATGCGGCAATTGAACCTGCCCCTATTGCCAAGACCATTAGTGCGGCTGTATTTGGAGAAGCTGATGCAAGCATTGGTTGAACTAAACCTGCTGCTGTTAAAGCGGCCACGGTTGCAGAACCCAAGGCTACACGTAAAATTACTGTGATGATCCAAGCAAGTAACAATGGCGAAAGTGGTGAATCTTTAAACATATTGGCGATTTGGACTGAAATCCCTCCATCAATAAGAATTTGTTTAAGAGCTGCTCCACCACCGATAACTAACAATAGCATCGCAATTGATTTAACTGAATCTGCAATCGATACTGCAATTTCAGAATTTTTCTTACGTTGCATCCAACCCATAGTAACTAAGGCAAAGAGTAGTGAAATAATCATTGCCGATACGGGATTACCAATAAACATCATCACATTTTCAACAAAACTTGATGGGTAAGTGGTGGTCGTTACTACCTTTCCTGCTTTCATTGCACTTGTTGTTACTGCGGCAAAGGGTTTCCCATCATTAGTCGCGATAGAATAAATGGTGCTGATTGCCATTAAGATTACTGGCATTAATGCTGTCAAGATGGAAATCCCAAATCCTGGAGTTTCTTCTAATTTCCATTCTTTGATTTCACCAAAGGCGGATAGTTTATTTTTTACAACAAAGGCTTCTGGAACCCATTTTTTAGCAATTTTTGTGAAAACTGGACCTGCGATAATGACTGTTGGAATTGCTGCAATAATTCCGTAAAGGAGAACAGTTCCAGGATTTGCGCCTAGTACACCGGCAATTGCAATTGGTGCTGGATGGGGAGGTAAGAATCCGTGAGTTACTGAAAGTCCGGCTGCCATTGGAATTCCGAGGTAAATCAAGGGAACACTTGCTTCTAAGGCGACGGCAAAGACAATCGGAATCAAGAGAACCATCCCAACTTCAAAGAAGAGGGCAATCCCAATAATGAAACTGGCAACCATAATTGCCCATTGAATTCTTTTTTTACCAAAACTGTTAATAAGCGTTTTTGAGATACGATAGGCTCCACCAGCATCAGCAATTAGTCTTCCAAGCATTGCTCCAAAACCAAAAACGATTGCTAACTCTCCTAATGAGCCTCCGATTCCGTTTTGGATTGAAACAGGGATTTGACCGAGTGGCATTCCAAGTCCTAACCCAACTAAAACCGCTACGACAATCAAGGACACAAAAGTGTTAATTTTAAATTTGATAATCATCAGGAGGAGGATTAAGACCCCAATTAAAAGTACAAGTAAATCAATCATATATTTTTTCCTTTCAAAAAATATTGAATATACTGTGTAAGCACGATTGCTGGCGCTTACAATTTGCTTTTAAAAATTAACTCAATACTTTTTTGTGATATATGGAAGTATTGAGTCTTTAAAGAATACAAGTTTATTTTTCTTCTTCAAATTTTCTTTGGAAATTGGCAATATTTTCATATTCTGCCAAGAGAGAGCGAGAAAGTCGGATAAATATTGGACTAATTTCTCGGTAAATTTCGAAATTTTTTGGATTGGGTTGGTAGGTTTCGTTTGTTCCTACCATCGTTTCGATTTCGCTGATATCTTCAATTAAGCCAAGGGCTTTTTCAGCCATGATAATGGCGGCTAAACAGCCAGCTTCTCGGCTCTCTGGCACATTGATTGGTTGTTCAAAAATATCTGCTAGGATTTGTGTCCAGAGTTCAGAGCTTGTAAATCCTCCTGTCGCTTGAATCATATTTAGGTCACCTACTACTTCAACAAGGCTAAGCGCAACCATATAAATATTGAAGATAACCCCTTCAAGAACAGATCTGGCCATATGACTACGATTATGTCCGTAGTTTAGGCCAAAAAATGAACCTCTGGCATTGGCATCCCAAATCGGTGCTCGCTCGCCTCCAAGATAGGGGTGGAAAAGCAATCCATCAGCGCCCGGGGAAATGTTTGCTGCAAGTTCCGTGACTTCATCAAAAGAAATTTTTCCATCAAAAATTTGGTCACGAGCCCAACGGAAAACATCTCCACCAGAGTTTACGGGACCACCGACTACCCAATGCTCTTTGTCTAATGCATAGGTAAATGTTCGTCCTTTTTCATCTGTTTTAGGTTTGTCAGTAACTACTCGAATCGCACCAGATGTTCCAATTGTGATGGCTGCAACACCCGGTTTAATCGCATTTACTCCCAAATTTGACAACGGACCATCGGCTGCACCCCAAATAAATTTGGTGCTGCTTTGAATTCCCATTTTCTTGGCATATTCGTGAGGAAGGTTTTCTTCTATCTCATAGGGTTCAACTACTTTAGGCAATTGACTTTCTTTGATTCCAGTCATCTCTAGCGCTTCTTTATCCCAATGAAGTTCAAATATATTGAAGATACCTGTACCTGTTGCGGTTGATAAATCCATTTTATTTGTTCCAAAAAGTCGTTGGAAAATGTATCCTTTAAGTTCCAAATAGTGGGCTGCTTTTTGATAAATGTCTGGATGTTCAGCTTCTAACCAGATAAATTTAGATAAAGGAGCCATTGGATGAAGAGGCGTTCCAGTTCTTCGATAAATATCAAAACCATTTTTAGAGGCCTTAATTTGTTCGGTGTATTTTACTGCTCTTGTATCAGCCCAAGTGATTAATCTTGTAAGCGGCTGCCAATTTTCGTCAAAAGCAATTAGCGAGTGCATTTGTGTACTAAATGAAACGGCTAAAAGTTCATCTTCATCTTCTAAATTAATTGAAACTTCCCTGATTGTCACTAAAACTGCTTCAAAAATTTCTTCAAGAGATTCTTCTGCCATCCCACTAGCATCACGATAGAGGGGATAGGCTTGGCTACTACTTGCAACTATTTTTCCATTTTTCTCAAAAAGCACTGCCTTAGTTGCTGTGGTTCCTAAATCGACGCCTATTAAATATTGCATTTAGGCTCCTTTTCTTCTATATATTTACTGACAGACTTTAAAATTCTTTCATCATCAGTAGTTTTTTACTGACAGAAGTTTTTTGTCCTAGTTAGCTTACGCTTCTCATCTGTCAGTAAATTATTTTTGTTCTACGTCATGTCCGCCAAAGCCATTGCGCAAAGCGGCAACTACTTTTCCGGTCATGGTATCTTCTTGTAATGAGCGTTGACGCATCATTAGTGACAAGGCAATGACCGGGGCAGGAACGCCTAAGTCCAAGCTTTCTTCAACGGTCCATTTTCCTTCTCCTGAAGATTGAACATGACCGATAATTTGGTCTAGTTTAGGGTCTTTTGAAAATTGTTCTTGAGCAAGCTCCATCAACCAGCTTCGGATTACTGAACCATGATTCCATAATTTTGCAACGGCTTCATAGTCATAATCAAATGGTGACTCTTCTAAAATTTCAAATCCTTCAGCAATCGCTTGCATCATCCCATATTCAATTCCATTATGAATCATTTTCAAGTAATGACCACTGCCAAGTTTCCCTGTATAGAGGTAGCCATCTTCCATTGAGATTGCTTTGAAGATTGGTTCTATGATTGTCCAAGATTTTTCATCATCTCCACCAATCATAAAATTCCCGCCTTGACGAGCTCCAGCCATTCCACCAGAGGTTCCAACATCAAAAAATTTAATTCCTTTTTCTGTCAGTAATTTATTTTGTTCTAAATTATCTTTGTAATTAGAATTTCCACCGTCTATCAGAATATCTCCAGCTGACAACTTTTCAGAAAGCATTTCAATCGTTGAATTTGTAGGAGTTCCTGCTGGAAGCATCAACCAAACAATTTTGCTTGCTGGCAATTCTGTCAGTAAATTTTCAATTGTACTGACAGCGGTAATTTTGTCTGAGTAATCCTTAGCTTCCTCTACCGCTTTTGTATTTAGATCGTAAGCAACAACTTCAATCTCATGGTCAACGGCATTTTTCACAAGATTCATTCCCATTTTCCCTAAACCAATCATACCAAATTTCATCATTTTTTCCTCCGTGGCATCGCTTTCATTTTATAACTTTAGTATAAGTAATTTTTTTTCATTTGTCAACAATATTTTTTGTAAAATATTTTCTGATTTGCCAAAACAATTTCAAGTTAGGAATTTGGAATTTTTGAGAAATCGAGAAATCTTGAGTATCACTACTTATAACACGCTATAGTGAACTCCCTAGATACCTTATTACTCCGCTCTAGGTGTAACAACTGGCATATCTGTAAGTCAGTAAACTGACAACAGCTATCCTACGCATCGTTCGGTCCCAATAAAATGATAGCCAGTACATGAAACATTGTTTCGTGTTACTGGCTATGATATAATGTAGTCAATTAGAAGGAGGCTTGATATGTCGCGTACTTTAATCAGCCGAATCCGAAGTTATTATGATAACCTCAGTAAATCAGATCAGGCAATTTCTGACTATTTAATTGCGAATATTGATAGTGCAGCGAGGCTTTCAATTCAGGAATTTGCTCAAAAAACTCATGTCTCTACGGCTACAATTTCCAGATTTTCTAAAAAAATTGGCTTTAATTCCTTCCAAGAATTAAAACTCGCCATTCATGCCACTGACTCGACACGAAACGATGAATTTTTTAGCGAACTTTCACCAACTGACGATTACAAAGAAATACTGACAAAAAACTTCAACGGCAATATTTCATCATTAAATTCTACATTAAACCTTATCACTAACAGACAACTTGATCAAACCATGGAAATTTTGCTCAATGCCAGCACTTGCGGTTTTTTTGGTTTGGGTGGTTCAAACGCTGTCGCATTGATTGCTTTTCATAAATTTTTGAGAATGCCTTTGCACTGCGTTTATCATCAGGATTTTCATTTTCAACAAATGCAAGCTGCAAAATTAACGAGCGACGATTGTGCTTTTGTTATTTCACATACAGGAAAAAACAGAGATACAATGCACTTGGTTGAAATTTTGAAGAGTCGCGGGGTTCCAATTATTGCATTGACTTCTTTTGCGAGTTCACCTTTAGCTAAAGCGGCCGATGTCGCGCTAATTTCAATTTCTGAAGAAATTTCATTTCGACCTGAAGCTGTCGCTTCCACTGTTTCTCAAATTAGTTTGCTTGATGCCTTGTTTATGATGTACGGAATGAAAATGAAAAATGTTTCTGAAGGGACTTTATCTGAAATCCGAAAAGTCATTCGAGATTCCCGTATTTCCTAGAATTTATCCATTCATCTTATAGAAAGGATGTGATTTTATGGCATTTTCTAACACTAGACGACGCTACGCAAGTTTTGATACCGTTGCGTCAATTCCTGGAGAAGTCATTGATGCCTTTTGGTTTATTATTGACCATCACCTCAAGGGAGTTTTTCCACTAGAAACAATTATCAATTTTGACTTGGTTAATTCGGGTAATTTACTTTCTATTCGTTTTTCTCAAGACAATAGTCCAACAACCATCCTCGTTGATTTTGGCTACCCTTTTAACCCTGAATGGCCTCTACACTACCGAGCCGTTGATAATATGGGACGCGAAACGATCATGACTGCAAGAGAAATGTAATGACAGAATTTTTAACAAAGCTGTCAGTAAATTTTTAAATAAAAAAATAAAAAAATCTGTCAAAATTACTGACAGATTTTTTTAGATGTAGTAATACACAATTTCTGGAGGCACCCCAAAACGAATAGGCAAGAAAGTCAAACCAATTCCACGATTAACATACAATTTTGTTCGGTCATTGAGCTGATACAAACCAGCATCAGCACTACTTGACCCCTTATTGCGTAAACGCCAATTTCCTATCCGAATTTGCCCTCCGTGACTATGACCAGAAAGAATTAAATCAAATTCCTTAATTGTTTCCATGTCTAAAATAGTATCCGGTTCGTGAAGGGCTAAAAGCGAAAATGTTGCATCAATAGGCTCAAGTTCAAAATCAGGCCGTCCCTCACGCCAGTCATCAACCCCAGAAATAGATAAATTATCTTTGACAACTGATGAATTTTTCAACAGAACAAAACCAGCTTTTTCTAGAAACTCTTCAACAAACCTTGACGATTTTTCATCATCAAAATCATGATTACCAAGTATCGCAAATTTCCCAAGAGGAGCTTTAAGTTCTGACAATATCGTCAGTAAATCAGTCCAATCTCGATTTTTTGCCCAAGCAACCTTGTCAAATAAATCTCCAGAAAAAATAATTAAATCTGGCTGTTCATTAGCAATATTTCGAGCAAATTTTTTAAAACGACGACTAGTCGTGTGCCAAGCAAAGTGGGTATCGGTAAAATGAGCAATTTTTAAATTTTGTTTTTGAGCGATTTTTACATGTCTCACTTTCATCAAATGAGGCTCTATAAAAATTCCATAAATTAACAAACTTAAGAGCACTGCTCCTATTATCAATTCAATCATTTGTCCATTTTATCATAAATTCACTGACAAAAACATAGTATTAATCAAAAATACTTGATGAAGTTATCAATTTATTCTCTTTTTCTGACAAATTTCTGGTCAGTAAATTCGGACGGAACCGAGCATTCTGTCAGTAAATATCAACTCTATTTGTCAAATTTTTATACAAAAAAAGACTACCGAAGCAGCCTTTCATTTATTAGTTTTGGTCTTCAGCTACGAATGGAAGCAAAGCCATTACGCGCGCGCGTTTGATTGCGTTAACCACTTTACGTTGGTTTTTAGCAGATGTACCAGTCACGCGACGTGGCAAGATTTTACCACGTTCTGAGATGAAACGTTTCAAAAGTTCAGTGTCTTTGTAGTCAACGACTTCGATTTTGTTTGCAGCGATGAAGTCAACTTTTTTACGGCGTTTGAAGCCGCCACGACGTTGTTGTGCCATTTTATTTCTCCTTATATTATTTTTAGATGTCTGTTTAAAGTTTTCTTAGGATTACGACGTTATTATGAAAAGCCGATTCTGCTTTTCATAATAACTAGTAAGAGGGTTAGGAAATCCGCCATAGCGGTTTCCGTGAAATAATTAGGCGCTTTAGCGTCAATTATTTCACCCTATTAGAATGGAAGGTCATCATCCGAAATTTCCATCGGTGAGCTACCAAACGGATCAGCATCACGACCGAAATTCGGTGTTGCATTATTGTTATTCGTTTGTGGACGCGGAGTATTATTTGTAGATTGGCTAGGTGCAGAATATGAACCAGCAGAAGTTCCGCCTCCCATACCTTCACGAGCAGATCTACTTTCCAACATTTGGAAACTGTCAGCCACAACCTCAGTCACATAAACGCGTTGACCTTGTTGATTTTCATAGTTACGTGTTTGAATTCGACCAGTTACCCCAATCAAAGCTCCTTTTTTAGCCCAATTCGCCAAATTCTCAGCTTGTTGGCGCCAAATAACGCAGTTAATGAAATCAGCCTCACGTTCGCCATTCGCATTTTTAAATTGACGGTTTACAGCCAATGAAAATGTTGCGACAGCTTGATTTTGAGGGGTGTATCGAAGTTCAGGATCGCGAGTAATGCGTCCTACTAATACAACATTGTTAATCATGATGAACTTCTCCTTAGAAATGAAAGCTCTTAAGCTTCAACTTTAACGATCATATGACGAAGAATGTCAAGGTTGATCTTAGCAAGACGGTCAAATTCGCTCAAAGCTTCTGAAGTTGTTTCAGCTTCAAAAGTTGCGATGTGGTAGATACCTTCGCGGAAATCATTGATTTCGTAAGCAAGTTTACGTTTTTCCCAGTCTTTAGACTCAAGATTTGCAGCACCGTTGTCAGTCAAGATTCCATCGAAACGTTCAACGAGGGCAGCTTTTGCTTCTTCATCAATGTTTGGGCGAATAATATAAAGAATTTCGTATTTAGTCATTGATTTTTCCTCCTTTTGGACTAATGACGCAGGTTGAGTCCTGCGTAAGTTGTGAGTTTTTCCCACAGAGTTATATTCTATCACTTTTTTCTATTTTTAGCAAGAATACATTTAAACTTTCCTTCAGCAAAGAGAACTATTTTAAAATAAAAAATACCAACTAAAGAGAGTTGGCATAATTTATCTCATTCTCAGCCCAAGAAGGCTTTAAACATTGCATAAATAAGAAGGATAATCCCTAACACAATCCGATATTTCCCAAAGAAAGTAAAATCGTGTTTTTTCACATAATCGGTCAAGAACTTGATGGCAACCATTGATACCCCAAAGGCAACTATACAAGCTACTAACAAGACCCCAAATTGTTCAAAACTTAAAGAATTCCCATTTTTGAAAAAGTGAAGTATTTTGATGAAACTAGCCCCAAACATAACTGGAATACCCAAGAAAAAGGTAAATTCTGCGGCAACTTCACGACTTACACCAATTAATAAAGCACCGACAATTGTCGCACCTGAACGCGATGTCCCTGGAAGTAAAGAAAGCACTTGGAATAATCCAATATAAAGAGCGGCACGATAAGGTAAACGGTCAATATTCATTACGGAAAATTCATGGTTTGGTACCCACCGACGCTCAATGACAATAAATGCTACCCCATAAATAATTAACATGAAGGCAACAGGAACAAAATGGTAAAAATGTTTGTCCAACCAGTCATTAAGTGGTAAACCAATAATCGCTGCTGGTAAAGCCGCAATCAAAACTTTCAACCACAAACGCCAAGTTAATTGAATTTCACGTGGTGTTTTTTGTTTGTCAGCTGGATTTAACTTATTAAATGGATTCAGTTTATGAAAATAAAGAACAACAACTGACAAAATTGCTCCTAGCTGAATCACAACATCAAACATTTCTTTAAAAGCTGCTGATTGATTAAGACGAATAAATTCATCAGCAATAATCAAATGTCCTGTTGAGGAAATAGGTAACCACTCAGTGATTCCTTCAATAATACCTAAAATAATGGCACGAATAAAATCCATATTTTGCTCCTAGAAAATTTCAGTAAAAATACTGATTTTTATTGACTGACATAGCAGTCCTATCCTCATAAGTATAACATAAATGACAAATGAATAAACTTACAAAGAAAGTGATTATTTGTAATTAATTTTACATTCTCTTCCTTGACATCATCTTAAAATTGCGCTAGAATTACAAATAACACATCGATAGAGGTCGCAACTGATATGAATCTACGCCGAGTTGGAGCACAACAAAGACGCGTATTTAGAGGAGGAGAGGTTGCCGAAAGAATTTTGTTGCTCAGCAAAGTTCTTGGGCTAGTGAGAAAAACTCACTAGACTGTCGCAAATGGTTAATAACCATGCGGAGGGCTATTCGTTCAAGAAAATTTTTAAAATTTTGTCGGACCTTTAGCAATCTATTCTATCTAGTAGGATTGCTTTTTTTGTTTTTCTCAGACTTTTCTAAACTAAACAGGAGTAAGGTTGAGTCTGAGTCAAACAAGTCGGTGTAGAATAAATTTTATTAGGGAGAGAATTTTGGAAAATTCTTCAAACTCAACTACTGAGACGCAAGTAAAACGCGGCTTAAAATCACGTCATGTTTCCATGATTGCCCTTGGCGGAACAATCGGAACTGGATTGTTTCTGACTTCAGGCGATGTCATTCACACGGCAGGACCATTTGGTGCACTGACTGCCTATGTTCTTATCGGAGCAATGGTTTACTTCCTCATGACATCACTTGGTGAAATGGCCACTTATTTACCCACTTCTGGTTCTTTTTCAGACTATGGAACACGTTATGTTGACCCAGCTTTTGGTTTTGCTCTAGGTTGGAATTATTGGTTAAACTGGGCAATTACCGTAGCGGTTGATTTAACAGCCGTTGCCCTTTGTATCAAATTCTGGTTACCAGATGTTCCAAGTTGGATTTTTTCACTGATTGCCTTAATTATTGTCTTTGCAATCAATGCCTTATCAGTTAAAACTTTTGGCGAAACTGAATATTGGTTGTCAGCCATTAAAATTACTGTTGTTGTTTTATTCTTGATTATTGGTTTCTTATCTATTTTTGGAATTATGGGCGGTCATATTGACGTCGCTAAAAATCTTTCAGTTGGTAATCATGGTTTTGTCGGAGGACTTGGTAGTTTCACTACCGGCGGAGGGATTCTCGGCGTACTCTTAGTCGCTGGTTTCTCTTTCCAAGGAACAGAATTGCTCGGAATTACAGCTGGCGAAGCTGAAAATCCTGAAAAATCAATTCCTAAAGCTATGAACTCTATCTTCTGGCGTATTCTTGTCTTTTATATCTTATCTATCTTCGTGATGGCGGCTATCATTCCATTTACCGACCCCCACTTAGTTGGAGGAGATTCAGCTGCTCAAAGCCCTTTCACAATTGTATTTGAACGTGTTGGTCTCTCTATTGCAGCTTCTATCATGAACGCCGTTGTTTTAACTTCTGTCGTTTCAGCAGCAAACTCTGGAATGTATGCCTCTACTCGGATGCTTTATTCACTCGCTAAAGATGGTGGCGCACCAAAGATTTTCTCAAAAACTTCAAAAAACGGGATTCCTTTCATTGCTTTATTAGCTACAACTGCTGTTGCTTTACTCACATTCCTGACATCAATTTACGGAGTTAGCTTCTTTACATTCCTCGTCTCAGCCTCTGGTTTAACAGGATTTATTGCTTGGATTGGGATTGCAATTAGCCACTTCCGCTTCCGCCGCGCCTATGTCGCTCAAGGAAAAGATGTTAAAAAATTACCTTATCATGCAAAACTATTCCCATTTGGTCCAATCTTAGCCTTAATTATGACCGTTTTAGTCACACTCGGCCAAGACCCAATGCTTCTTTTTGGTAAAACTTGGGTGCAAGGTGTCATCATGTATGCCGCAATCCCACTCTTCTTCATCCTTTACTTGGGTTATAAATTTAAAAACAAAACGAAACTTATCCCCCTTAAAGAGGTTGATTTAAGTCGTCATAAAGATTAAAAAAAGTCGCTCAATGAGCGGCTTTTTTATTAGTTTAATCATTAATTTCAACTACTTTTTCACCAAAGAGTTCTTTAGCTAAATTTACCGTTTCATCCAGCTCTTTTTCATCTTCTTCATCTTCTTGAACATTTTCAGATTTTAAATTAGAAACATATTCTGCTCGAACTTCTTGCCAGTCTTGTTCAGCAAGAGAGATAATTTCTGGCGCAAATCCAACAATTGAACTCAAGAGATTCCCACAAAAAAGTTGCAATTCTTCATTTTCACTGACTCTTTTAGCAAGATTCTCATGAGGAAAAGTCACCACAAGGAAATTTTCTGACGCAGCGACAGGCGCTGTATTATTAAGTAAAGCTCGGTCTGCCGGTTTAGTTACCGAAGCAACAAGTTCTGGCCACGCACTTAGAGCAGCTTTTCTAGCTTCATTTGTCGCCTCAGCCAAAGCTTTATAAATTAAATCTTTGTTAATTTGGCGTTTTTTAGATGCTATTGGTTTCGGACTGCCTTTAACTTTTTCTGTCAGTAAATTATTTTGTGAATCTGAATTTACCTGAATTTGACCAGCTGAAATTTGAGCTTTCAATTGATTAATTTCGGTTTTTAAAGTAGCAATTTCGGCTGTCAGCTGATTAGGGATTTCTCCTTGCGAAGCTGTCAGTAAATTATTTTGTCCAATTTCAGCCAAACGCATGGTCATGACGTCTGCCGCAATTTTTGTTTGAGTCGTTTCCTTTATCGTTTTCAAACTTTCAATTGCAACATCAATCCATGAAAAAATTTGACCCCGGTCATACTGAGAATTTTTATCCAAGAGTAAATCCCGAAGGTATGCTAATAAATCTTCCGTAAATCGAAGCATATTTTTTCCTTCAGCAAAAATCTTATCAAGTTCCGTCAGCGCTTTTGCTTCATCATGCTCAAAAAGCGCTGCAACATATGTTACTAAAGCATCTGCAGCAATCGACCCTGTGACAAGTAGTGCATCATTTTCTTCTAATTTTCCTGATGAAAACGATAAGGCTTGGTCTAATAAAGAGAGGGCATCACGCATTCCACCTTCAGCTGCTTTAGCAATAACATCGAGTGCTTTACCGTCGAATTCAAGTCCTTCATCAGCCATTATTTTTGCTAAATAAGTCCGAATATCTCCTGTTGTGATTGATTTAAAAGCAAAACGTTGAACACGCGAGATAATGGTTGCTGGAATTTTTTGTAATTCAGTAGTAGCCAGGACGAAAACAACATTTTCTGTAGGTTCTTCTAGTGTTTTCAAAAGTGCATTAAAAGCCCCTGTCGAAAGCATATGCACTTCATCAATAATATAAACCTTGTAAGTGGCTTGACTAGCTGCGTAAGTTGATTTATCTCGAATTTCTCGAATTTCGTCAACCCCATTATTTGATGCCGCATCAAGTTCAATGACATCATCTAAGCTTCCTTTGGTGATTGAGTCACAAATAAAGCAATTATTGCAGGGCTCTCCATCCACTTGATTAGGACAATTTATTGCCTTAGCAAAAATTTTAGCTGCTGAGGTTTTCCCTGTCCCTCTTGGACCAGAAAAAAGATAAGCATGTGAAATTTGATGATTGACAATCGCATTTTTTAATGTTGTCGCTACAACTTCTTGCCCCACCATTTCATCAAATCTTTGACTTCGATATTTTCTATATAATGCTTGATATGCCATTTTTCTCTTCCAATTTTTTACTTAGTATTCTTTTCATATCCGCTTGTTTCAATAGAAATCTTGCCCAAGACTATAGTTTAAGTCTTTTAAAATTTCAGTTGAAGCATCACGTGATTGAATCAATTCATCAATATCTTGTGATTGATAATTTCTGAGGGCCTGTCTGAGGGCGAACATTCTTGCTCGATTAATCGTTGCCTCATCTGCTTCGGTTGCCGCAAAAAATATTTTACGTGCTTTTTCATCAAAAATCGTCCAAGCAATTGCTAAATCAAAAGCTGGATCACCAATAACAGCTTTGTCAGTAATTTTGACGTTAACTAACTTTCCGTCAGTAACTTTTAAATTTTGCGTAAGCAATTCTCCCAAAACCCAAACAGGTTTCTTGGACCATTTTGTTTTTGCTGCAAAATCAAATTTTTCTTGCAAAAGGTCAGCAGGAACAACTTTTTGATAGACTTTCAAAAGTTCTATCATCTCAGCTTCAAAGAAAATCAAATCAGAACCAGCAAAAGCATTTTCAAAACTAGGTGACTTTGCATCTGTTGTTGGTAGCCGATGTAATTGATAGAGAAAACTTCCTAATTCTTGCGCAAATTCACGAACATCTCCAATATTACCTGGATTTACAGATATTCCTTCTTTTTCCCCAAAACGGTCAGCAATAAATTTTTTTACTATTTCACTCATTTTTTTCTCCGATACCCTTTAAAATTTTGATTTAACCTACTTCAAAAAATTTAAAATCAGTCATTTCACATAAAATGTTAGCAAATTCTTCAAGATATTTTTGGTCGATTTCATCGTAAAAACCAATTTCTGAACTGTCTAAGTCAAGAACCCCAACTAATTTACCATCTTTAACCATTGGAACAACAATTTCAGACATTGCTCGACCGTCACAAGAAATATAATTTTTGTGTTTCTTTACATTTTCAACAATAATGGTTTGGCGATTTTGAGCTGATTCCCCACAAACCCCTTTGCCCATTATAATTTCAACGCAAGACACAGACCCTTGAAATGGCCCTAAAATTAATTTTTCACCGTTGTAGAGGTAGAAACCTGTATAAACTTGCTCAGGCAAAAAGCTCCAAAGTAAACTACTTGCATTGGCTAAGTTTGAAAGTGTATAATTTTGTTCACTAAGAAGCGCTTTTAGTTGCAAATTAAGCAACTCATAACCTTCGATTTTTTCTTCTTTATTCATCTTGTTGCTCCTCAAAAATAATATAATCCATTATATCATTTTTTAAAGGCAAATTTTAGATTAGTTTTGATATAATCATTCTTGCTTCTACTACGCTACGTTGCTAAAGCAACAAGTCGAGCCGCACTCACTCGGCGGAAAATTATCGTCCCGCTGAGTTCGGTCATAATGAGAGAAAGAAGTCAGCAACATGAAACGTTGTTTCGTGTTACTGGCTATGATATAATAAAAACCATGAATAAACTAGAAGAACTTCGGAACAACATTGACCAAGTGGACCAAGAAATCGTTCAGCTTCTTGAGAAACGTATGACAATTGTTCAAGAAATTAGCCAAGAAAAACAAGCACAAAAAATTACTATTTTAGATAACTCTCGCGAACAAGCCGTATTAGATTTGGCTCGCCAAAATATTAAAAATTCTGCTTATCAAGAAACAATCATTAATACTTTTAAAGATATTATGAAAAATTCTCGCCTTTATCAAAGAGAAAACCGTGAACAATAAGAAAAAGTTACTGACAAAAATTCTATCACTCCTATCTGCTTGCTTACGCAACTTACAGACTGAGCGATAATTTTGTCAGTAACTTTTTTATAATTTAAATTGTCCAGCTAAACTGTCTCGCAACATCATGTATTCTAATTGCGGCAAATCAAGCAGAACCAATTTACTATTTTCTAAAAGATTATTTTCTTTCAAGCTGTTAAGAAAACCTTTAATTTCTGTTGTTCCCAAATAGAGACACTCAACAAAAATAATATGTTTTTCCTTGGTCATCTGACCGATAAATCGCGAAAAATCTTCTGGAGTCAGTGCCTGATCAATATCTGAACGACCAACTACCACTAAATCCTCGTTTTCATCTTTAACTGTAGCAGCAAGCTCTTTAAAGATTCCAGAATTTATCTTTTGATCTTTACTTTCCGCTTCAATAGACTCTTCAATTTCAGCATATGCGCCTCGGTCAATCATCGCGACAGTTGCAATTTCACCATATTTTAAAGCAGTCAGTGAATCTTTCAAATCATTGAGTTCCATATTTTCCTATGCAAATCTACTTTTAGTAAAAAATATTAAGATTCGCTTCCTTTCTCGCATTAAATTCATAAAACCTATCTCAAGTTTACACTGACTTTGTGAATTTTTCAAAAAATATGGCTCTTTTTGTGATTTCAACTTTGATTTAAAGTTTTATCAGTAAAAAATAAGTGCCATTTGCTATAATAAAACTATAACAAAGAAAGGACTTTTTATTATGAAATTTAAATTTAAAGGAATCAATTATTACGAGGACTCAGAAAACAATTATGTCGGTGCCACAAACACTTGCTCAATCGTCAAAGAATTCGCTGATTTCCAAGCAGCTATTGACTATGTTGCTGAACACAAAGGATTCTTGATTGCCGAAGACGGAAAAACTGCCTTCAACGTTTTGACAATTACTGAAAACAACTAAAATATTTAAATGGTCCAAAAAATCACTGACAGGCTTTGTCAGTGATTTTTTATATCAATTAATAAAGTTCTAAATAGTTATCAATTTCCCATTGCGATACGAATTGTGCATAGCTTGCCCATTCAATGCGTTTTGCTTCAACAAAGTTAACCAAAACGTGTTCTCCAAGCGCTTCAGTCACAATTGTATCTTCACGCAATGCTTTAACGGCATTGTGCAAAGTAGATGGCAAATCTGTAATACCATGTGCTTTACGTTCTTCTTCTGTCATTACGTAAATATTTGATTCGATTGCTTCTGGCGCTTCCAATTTATGTTCAACACCGTCAAGACCAGCTGCCAATAGAACAGCCAATGCAAGATATGGATTTGCTGTTGGGTCAACCGCACGAAGTTCAACACGAGTTGACAAACCACGTGAAGCAGGTACGCGAATCAAAGGTGATCTGTTACGTCCAGCCCAAGCGACATAAACGGGTGCTTCATAACCAGGAACCAAACGTTTATATGAGTTAACAGTTGGGTTTGTAATTGCTGTAAAGTTATAAGCATGTTTCAAAAGTCCAGCAATAAAGCTATGTGCAACATCTGAAAGTCCCATATCTCCTGTTGGATCAGCAAAGGCATTGGCACCATCTTCTGTAAATAAAGACATGTTACAATGCATCCCAGAACCGTTGATTCCGTGAACTGGTTTTGCCATAAACGTTGCATGTAAACCATGTTTACGCGCAATTGTTTTAACAACAAGCTTAAAGATTTGAATATTATCACAAGCTTTCAAAGCATTGGCATATTTAAAGTCAATTTCGTGTTGACCGATTGCTACTTCGTGGTGAGAAGCTTCAACTTCAAAACCAAGGTCTGTCAATACATTTACGATTTCACGTCTTGTGTTTCCTGCGAGGTCAGTTGGTGCAAGGTCAAAATAACCACCTTTATCATTCACTTCAAGTGTTGGTTCATCATTTTCATTAAGTTTGAAAAGGAAGAACTCTGGTTCAGGTCCAAGGTTAAAGCTCTTGAAGCCCAATTTTTCCATTGATTTAAGGTTACGTTTCAAGACACCACGTGGGTCTCCAGCGAAAGGTTCACCTTCTGGAGTGTAAACATCACAAATTACACCTGCCACTTTACCATACTCATCTCCCCAAGGAAAAACAATCCAAGTGTCAAGGTCTGGATAAAGATACATGTCTGATTCATTGATACGAACGAATCCTTCGATTGATGAACCGTCAAACATCATTTTGTTTTCAAACAATTTGTCCAATTGTTCATCTGTAGCTGGAACTTCAACGTTTTTAAGTGTTCCAAGAATGTCTGTAAACATCAAACGCAAGAATTTAATATCCTTTTCTTTGACGTCGCGACGAATGTCTGCTGCTGTGATTGTCATGCTTTACTCTCCTAGTTAAATTTTCGCTGTAAACTTAGTTGACAAATAAAGTAAACTAAACTTACATCCGCGGTTGGGTAAAATGAGTGGGATCAGGAGTTCCGAATCTACCTTGTTGGGCAAATTCGCGTTCAAGTGCATGGTGGACTTCTCCGATAGATAAAGTTTGAGCCTTCTTAGCATCCCTTTTGGCATAAATTTCTTTGATATCTGCAATATTATTACCTTCTTGTAATAAGTCAGCAATATCAAATAGAGCATCTATGTCATTGAGCGAATACATGCGACGATTACCGTCACTTCGCTCCGGGAAAATAAGCTCTTGCTCTTCGTAATAACGAATCTGCCTTGCGCTTAGGTCAGTGAGTTTCATGACAGTTCCTATTGGAAGTACCGCCATAGAGCGTCTTAATTCACGTTCTTTCACCAAATCTCGCCTCCATGCCTTTCATTATAGACCTTGTTATTAGCAAAGTCAAGTTTTAATGTGAGATTTTCTCACATCGGTTTATTTTATTTGAAATATTTTATACAATTTCATCCAATAATCTTTGACAACCCGTCTTAACAAGTTGATAAGTTTCTTGGAAATCGCCCGTGAACCATGGATCTGGAACACCTTGTTCTAAAAGCATCGCGATTTTTTGACTCGTTCCTTCTGGTGCCATTTTTCTAAGATTTTCTAAATTGGATTCATCCATTGCGATAATTTTATCAAATTCATAAAAATCTTCACTACTGATTTTTTGACTTCCTTTGTGAAGGTCAAAAGCAATCTTTTGTTCTTTTAGTTTTGTTTGGGTTCCAGAATGAATTGGATTTCCATGCTCCCAAGAAGAAGTTGCTCGACTTTCAATCAAAAAATTTGATTCATTTCCTGCTTTTTCAACTAAATCTTTCATGACAAATTCTGCCATTGGGCTACGACAAATATTTCCTAAACAGACAAAAACAATCTTTTCCATGACTTCCTTACTTTATATCATTTATAAATTAACTAATTTTGAGCATTTATTCTATTATACCCTATTTCACAAGATATTACTGACAGAATTCTAAAATGAAAAAGTCTGCCAAAATTTGACAAACTTTTTTACTGACAGACGAACTAATCTTTCTGCTTAATTTTTTTCTTTTTTTCCTTCAATTTTTTATAAATTTTATTGTTATCTACCAAAACTTTACTTTCATTATTTTTAAAAGAATTTTGGAGTTGTTCAACCTCCCGAAAAATATCACTTTTAGGTTGAGGGGCAGGTGTAATTACTGACATAAGTTCTCCTTATCTTTCATTCGACTTATCTCTTAATCGGAAACAATTATTAGAAAATATATAAACCAAATAATGTAGTATTCTTTCGCATTAATTCCCTTTCACTAAAAAAATACATCCATATAACCGATTTCTTTTGCCGCTTCATCAAAATTTGTCACCAAAGTCAGTCCTTTTTCGGACAATAGATAAGCTTGGTCACAGAAATGTTCAATTTCCTTGAGATTGTGTGAGGTTAATAAAACAATTTTTTCTTGAGCGATTTTTTTCACTTCTTCATAAACTAGGACTTTTTTGGAAACGTCAAGCCCACTGAATAGCTCGTCAATGATTAAAATATCACAGTCGATAGAAAATGATAAAATTGTCGCAAAAAGCTCTTTCATTCCTAAAGAAAATTGGCCAATTCTCTTTTTCGCAAATTTATCTGCACCAAAAGTAAGACTTAACTCTCTTGCTCTATCCTGTTCACTATTTTTCAAAATTTTAAAATAATCATGCATTTTTAAACTTTCTTCAAAAGATTCTACATCGGGAAGATAAGCGACACGCCCATTTTCTATTTCTCCTTGAGAAAATCCAATTTCTCCTGAAAGAATGCCGAAAAGTGTACTTTTCCCAATCCCATTTCGTCCAATCAGACCGTACAAACCATTTTCAGAAATCTCAAAATTAAGCGGAGCAATGTCTGGTATCTTCAAATTTTTTATTTTTAATATCATGAGATTCTCCTTGTTTTTTGATTTTTAATAATGAAGACAGAAATGAGCAAAAATAATACACTTAAAGAAAGTAGATAGCCAGCCCCGATTAATATAGAATATTTTCCAAAAAGAGCACTAGGATTTCCAAAAAGTTTTAGAGGTTCAAGATAAGAAAGTGGCACAAAACGTCTAATTGAAATTATCCAAGAAACATTTCCTATCATCGAATATCCCATGACAAATAGAGCTATAACCCCAACAACAACCATACTCCGTTTTACAAAAACAGAAATCAAGGCACCTAATGAAGCCAAGAAAAAGATGACAAAAAACAGATAGAGGATACTTCCTAAATCCAAAATTCCATTTGGAATTGTGAGATTAGTCAAAGTAAATCCTGTTTTCAAATCCGAATCACCAAGATAGGCGGGATAATTCCATGCTCCAAAACCATTCACCACCCCAATTACCAGAAAATAAATGATACTAGAAATAATAATCCAAGCAAAGGTCGCTAAAGTTCCAGATAAAACTTTTATAATTAAATTTTTCTGCAAATCAATTCCCGCAAATCGATAAAATCTGTTTTCTTTTGATTCATAACTAGTGGCGACAAGGATTGAAACCATGGAAGCAAATAAGACAATGAATAGACTACTCGTTAAAATTGGAATGAACTGCTGATGAAAATTTCCAAAAGCATGAGATTGCATGGTAGGCATTGCTTCAAAATCTAACTTTCTCTCTTGAACTGTCTTGATATACTTAATTTCTGCTTTCAGGAATTTATCTTGACCAGATGATGATTGGTTACCATTTTGTTTAAAATACAACTGGTCAATTTCTTTTTGTAAATGATAATATTCATTAATGTCATTGACGCCTATAGCTGCGATTTGTTTTTGATAGATGTTATCTTTTTGCTTTAAGTCACTCAATGTATTATTTAGATTATCATCTTCTGCCTTCACTTTTGTGGTTTTTAGGCTTTCTTCAGTAGTTTCAATGTTATCCTGAACTGATTTTTCATTAGTCTGTACCTCTTGAACAAGGCTAGTGATGTTATTTTTAAAAATATTAGTAAAAGAAATTGTATTATATACACTATAAACTATGATTAAGGAAGAAATCAAAGCTAATAAGTATCTGTTTCTTTTGTTTAGAATAAACTTTTTTAATTCAAATTTGAAGTATTTCATTTAATCACCTCTCAATCAAAAATAATCATTAATTAGGAGTAAGTGAGGTAGCTTACTCCTATTCCATCAATAATGATAATAAGTAGTTACTTGTTTTGCCGGTTGACTTTGTCCGACAGAATTTACTACCGTGTAGTAAATTGTACTTGTGGTGGTTGTATAAGAACCTCCATGAAGGATATTCACATAATCATAATAATCCGTTGTTCCTGTAGAAACATTATTTAGATAGTAAGTAACTGAACTTGTTTTTACATAGGTGACTTGAGTCGCAGATACAGAAGTTACCCCTATCGCACCTGTCGTAACAAGTAAAGTTGATAAGACAAAGATTTGTTTTTTCAAATTCATTTTCATAATTTACCTCTTTCTGCCCAAATTCAGAAAGAAATTATCTTTTCTGAATCAAGCTGATGATATTTTTCTCATGTTGAGAGCTTCCTTTCATTTTTTACTTTGTTTTCTTGGCTGCGCTCAGTAGCTTGCGAATTTGTCCATTGGTTTTTCCTCGTTTGTTTTTATTTTTGTCTCCTTAACTTTATTGTAGCACCGATTTCGAAAGCACAAAAAAAAGATTCAAATTGAATCTTTTCCTAGAATATCACTTAACCATTGAGGAAAATTATAGTTTTTCACATATTTATCATAGAGTTTTTGGTAGGTTTTTGCTAAATTTATACTTCCTTCCCAATCAAAAATTTCGATGACCTTTTTCATGCTATCAATTCCCAGAAGTCGTTCTTCGCCTTGACCATAAAAAATACAATAATAACCTTTAGTAAAGCGATAAATCAATCTAGAATATGCGTCTTTTTCATGACAATATGCTTTGACCAGAGCCAGACATTCTTGCGCTTCCTTTTCTTTCCCTTCTTGGATACAAGTCACTGCTCCGCGACAGGCGATTTGACAAATAATTTTGCGATAACGTGTACGATTGGCTAACCTTTGATGATGATGGCTCAAATCTTGAATAATTGCTTTTATCATTTCTGACGAAAATTGCTCAATGGTATCTGACAAAATGAGAAGTTCATAAAAACTAAATATTTCAATTCCTAAAATAAAAGAACTTAACTCAACCACTTCGTTTTCTGGCAACTTTTCTAAGCGTGCTTTGGCACAAAGAGCAATCAAATGTTCGCCAATTTGCTCACATTGCCAGGCAATGTCTTTTAGTTCTTCAATATTATTATTCGTTGCCGCTTGGTCGATTTTACTAAATAATTCTTCGTAAAAACTATGTTTAAAATTATTGAGATAATAATCATATTCAGAAAGTTCCAAGTGAAGAAATTCAAGCAAAGCATCAATTTGATCAAGATTTAAATAACCTTCTCCACTAAAAAAACGAGAGAGACTACTTTTAGGAATTCCTGTTTTTTTGATAATTTCATTTTTCGTGATTTCTTTAGCTTCACAGAGTTCTTGAAGTTTTAAACCATAGTATTGATTAACCATTTGTCTTGTCTCTCCAGTCGTAACTTTATGGTCATATTATATACTTTTTTCATTATTGTTACAACGGCAGGAATTTATGTAATATAAAAAAGCCTGTCAAGCTTTGACAAACTTTTTTACTGACAGATACTAACTGTCAATCTTCTTCATTGTAAACATAACCTAGGTGTTCATAGGCTCTTTGGGTCACCTTACGTCCCTGTTTAGTTCTCATCAAAAATCCTTTTTGAATCAAATAAGGTTCATACATATCCTCGACCGTTTCACGGTCTTCGGCAATATTTACCGCCAAAGTTCCAATCCCAACAGGACCACCGTGGTACATTTCAATCATTGTGCGGAGGATTTTTTGGTCAATATAGTCCAAACCAGCGGCATCAACATCAAGAATAGACAAGGCCTTATCGGTAATTGCTTTATCCACTCGGCCATCCCCCATTATTTGAGCAAAATCACGCACTCGTTTAAGTAAACGATTGGCAATCCGTGGAGTCCCTCGACTACGTAAAGCAATCTCTAAAGCGGCATTATCAATAACTTCGACTTCAAAAATATCAGCTGTTCTTTTAACAATTTCTTCTAAATCACGCTCTTGATAATACTCCATATGACTTGAAATTCCAAAACGGGCACGCAATGGATTCGAAAGCATTCCAGCTCTTGTTGTTGCCCCAACTAGAGTAAATGGCGGCAAATCTAAATGAACCGAGCGTGAACCATCACCAGAACCAAGCATAATATCAATGTAGAAATCTTCCATAGCGCTATAAAGAACTTCTTCAACTTGCATTGGCATCCGATGAATTTCATCAATAAATAGCACATCGCCAGGTTCCAATTCATTCAAAATCGCAACTAAATCTCCTGGCTTTTCAATGGCAGGACCCGCTGTTTGTTTAATATTAACTCCCAACTCATTGGCAATGACAAATGCCATTGTTGTCTTACCAAGTCCCGGAGGACCAAAAAGTAATACATGGTCCAAAACTTCTTCACGCATTTTTGCTGCTTTAATAAAGATTTCTAATTGTTCTTTGACTTTATCTTGACCAATATATTGATTAAAAAATTGCGGACGTAGAGATTTTTCAATACCGTAATCTTCTTCCATTGGCTCTTTGTTTAATATATCGTTCATCTTATCTTGTAATTCTCCTTTTAGAGATGATTTTTGATGACTTATGAGAAGCTGTCAGTAAATTTTACTGACAGAAAGACTTGAATGACTATTTTTGATGTCTGTCAGTTCTTTCTTCAAACTTTTTTATTTCATCATAAGTTTTAAGGCTGATTTGATATATTCTTCGCTAGTCAGACCTGTTTCTTGAGCTAATTTTTTCTCAATTTTCTTCAATTCTGTTGCTTTATAACCCAAAGCTTGCAGCGCTTCAATCGCTTCTTCCAAAGCAAGATTGCCAGCAGGTCCAGCATCAAGAAGAGAAATACCTACAGTTCCTGTCGCATCAAATTTCCCAGCCAAATCAAGCACCATCTGCATGGCTGTTTTTTTACCAACTCCTGGAAATTTAGTTAAATACTTGATATCACTATTGTCAATAGCAGTGATTAAACCTTCGTTATCAGCCGCCGCAATGATGGCCAGAGCTGATTTTGGCCCAATCCCAGAAACACTGATCAGACGTAAGAATAAAGCTTTTTCGGCCTCGTTAACAAAACCATAGAGACTGTGCGCATCTTCGCGAATGACTTGATGAACATAAATTTTTACTTCTGTGTTCATCAAAGCCGACCAAGCGTAAGGGTTAGCTACACTGATAAGATAGCCAATTCCTGCTACATCAATTACAATATTTGTTGGGGAAATTTTTACTAATTTTCCATTAAGATATTCAAACATTTTTTTACTTTTCTATTTTTGATTGACAAACTCCCTTATTCAAGTCTGTCAGTAGTTTTTATCTATTTTTTTACTGACCAACTTCGTCATTAATCTGTTTAGTCACTTTTTACTCAAAATCTTTCCACGAAGCTGCTTTTGAACGATGCGTTTCTTGGATTCTCCGGAACATTTTTTGAATGTCATCCCCTGAAAAATGAACAATCGTTGGCCGTCCATGCGCACAACTATAAGGATTTTTACAAGTTGCTAATTCTGCAAGCAATGCTCTAGCTGACTCGGCATCAAGGGGATGATTAGCTTTAATTGAACTTTTGCAAGCAACCATTGCAGCTAAATCATGACGATATTTTTTGAGTGAAAATTCTTTTGATGAGAGAATAATATCAATCATTTCATTAATTGATTTCTCTATCTCGGTTTCTTTTAACCAGATTGGATGTTCTCTTAAAATGAATTGATTTTCTCCGTATTCTTCTAAGAAAACACCGGCTTCATGCAACAAATCTTTCTTCTCGGCTAAAACAATAAAATCATTTTTGGCTAAAGTGAACAAATATGGTGCAAGTAAAATTTGTTGCTCCATACTGACCTCACCAATTTTATCTTTCCAATACTCATATTTGATTCGCTCTTGAGCCGCATGTTGGTCAACCAAATAAAGTCCTTCTTTGGACTGACAAAGTAAATAAGTCGCATGCAATTGTGCCAAGTATTCAAGCTGCGGAAAAGTTGATGACTGACTTATCTTTACTTCATTATCAAAATCAATTTCAAAGTTGCTGACAGTATTTTCTAGACTGTTGTCAGTAATTTCAGTAGTACTTTCAACAGTTCTGTCAGTCATTTTTTCACTGACAGCATCTGTATTAAGTTGATTTTCTGTAAAATTATCAAAAGTTTGTTCAGACGAATCATTTGAAGCTTGATTTTTATTGATTTTAAAAGTTGCCTCTTCTCTGACATAAAAATCTTGGCGAACATTATCATAATATAAAGGATTATTTTGCAAAGGAAGTTCCGTTTGAACAGAAAGAGCTTCCTTTTCTTTAGCTCTTCCTTGCAAATTTTCCAAAGCTTCTGGAATCAAAACACCTTCTGATAAAGCCTCATCAATTGCTTTAGAAATTAAAGCCATCAATTCACGCTCTTTAGACAAACGCACCTCTTGTTTTGTCGGATGAACATTAACATCAGCAAGTGTTGGGTCAATTTTAATCGATAAAATAGCAAAAGGGAACCGTCCCACCATCAATCGATTGCCATATCCTTCTAAAATTGCCCGATTCAATAAAAAGTTTTTGATAAATCGACCATTTAT
Organism: Lactococcus sp. S47; assembly: GCF_016517475.1. Classification (NCBI taxonomy): domain Bacteria; kingdom Bacillati; phylum Bacillota; class Bacilli; order Lactobacillales; family Streptococcaceae; genus Lactococcus; species Lactococcus sp. S47. Next base: position 43,785 of record NZ_JACVUB010000011.1, on the reverse strand, counting down.
TAAAATCGTAATATAATTACGATTAGCCCTTGTCAGCTCTGGTATGCTGACATAACCTGTTAGTTCAAAATCTAAGTCTGAACCCTTGATTTGACGCATTTTTTTCGCTGTCCCTATGCCATAAATTGCAGCAATAACCTGACGTAAATCACCATTTCCAGCCGTTTTCAAAAATTCTTTACCCTCATTAACTAAAGTAAAGGAAATCTCTGGATGAGCCAGACTCAATCGGTTGATGATGTCTGTGATATGAGAAAGTTCAGCCTGCAAGGACTTGATATACTTGAGTCTTGCTGGTGTATTATAAAAAAGATTAGCAACAGAAATTTTCGTCCCCACGCGCTTAGCAAGTGGTTCTAAAGTTTCGATATTTCCACCTTTAGCAATTAGTTTTGTTCCTGATTCTTCCTCAGCCGTACTTGTTTCAATGGTCATCTGGCTGACAGAAGCAATTGATGGCAGAGCCTCCCCCCGAAAACCGAGTGTTCTAATCCGAAACAAATCTGCCGAATCCTTGATTTTACTTGTTGCATGACGACGTAAAGCCAAAGCCACATCTTCTTTTTCCAAACCCAAACCATTATCAATGACTTCAATTAATCGCAAACCAGCTTCTTCAACATTGATAATAATTTTACTGCTTCCAGCATCAATTGAGTTTTCGACTAATTCTTTGACAACACTAGCAGGCCGTTCAACCACCTCTCCAGCAGCAATTTGATTGGCGAGCGCTTCATTTAGTTCAATAATTTTTCCCACAATAATCTCGCTCTCTTGTTTTTTTAAATTAATTCTAATTATAACACAAAAAGCAAGGGCTCGCTTTTCATTTTTTACTGACAAAAAATGATAGACAAGATGAAAATTGTCTATCATTTTTACATAAATTAGTAGTTTCCAAAATTGCGGTAACTATTATCAAAATTATTATAGCTATTAAAAGCAAAGACTAATACGAAAATAAGAATCAAAATTGCAATCACAAATAATACAATTCCAATGATGAATGCAACGAAACCTGCTCGATTCCAACCGTCCATGACCTTACGGAACTCTTCCTCATCACGATATTTATTATCTCGATTTTCAAGTGCCCATTTTTCGCCATTAAAACCAAAAACGATCATCCATACAATCCCAAAAATCCAACCTACCCACGGTACCAAAGTAAGTAGAATCAAAAGTCCCAAATAAGCGCGATTGGCAATCCCAAACCACATAGTTAAAGCAAAAGCGCCCCAGTTCCATTTAGTTTTAATTTCATCTTGATTTTCTAGTGAACGATTCTGAGGAATATCTGCATAAGCTGATTGTTCGCTCGTTTTCTCTTCGACTTTTGAATCAAGTGGTTCACTAGCAGCAATTACTGGTTCTGCAATCACTGGTTCACTTACAAAACCTTCTGAAACTTCAGCCTTGGCAACTACTGGCTCATCAAGTACAGGCTCTGAGGCATCCCATTCACTAATATCACTCTTAGTTGTTTCTTCTTGAGAAGCAAGATTCTCAGAATTTAATTCTTCAGTTGGCTCCACTTGAGTCTCTGGAATTTCTTGCCCTTTAAGTTCTTTTTCATTTTCCATGTTTAGCTCCTTTTTATGTTAGCTTCTACTCAATTCATCTTTCAATGAATCTCTTTTTAAGTAATTATAGCCTTTTTTCTTAGCTTATTTACAGAATAAGCCTCGCTACCAAGTTCAAAGTGAATCTTTAAGTTCCCACAAGAAATTCAAAGCCTCTCTTGCAGTCATATTATCAACATTTTGCCTTTTTATCTTTTCAATAATTTCTGAAGAATTTTCGGTAAAATCAAATAAACTAAGTTGTTCTTGTTCATCAGCAACTTTTTTAGCAGGCAAAGGTTTATTTTCTAACTTCTGCAAAATCAAATCTGCTCGCTCTAACAAAGGCTGTGGTAAACCTGCAATTTTCGCCACATGAATCCCATAGGATTTATCAGCTGGTCCCTCTGTTATTTTATGCAAAAAAGTCACATTCCCATTTTGCTCCAAGGTAGCAACATGGACATTATCAAGATGATCGAGCGCTTCATCTAAGTCTGTCAATTCATGATAATGCGTAGCAAACAAGGTCTTTGCCCCAATATGGTCATGAACATATTCAATAATTGCTTGAGCTAGAGCCATCCCATCATAAGTTGCCGTTCCTCGCCCTAATTCATCAAAAATAATCAGGCTGCGACTGCTTGCCTTTTGAATGGCATGATTGGCCTCAGACATTTCAACCATAAAGGTCGATTCCCCTGAAATCAAGTTATCACTGGCACCAATCCGTGTAAAGATGGCATCAAAAATTGGTAAATTGGCTGTTTCTGCTGGAACAAAAGATCCAATTTGAGCCATAATCACCGTCAAAGCAAATTGACGCATGTAGGTTGATTTACCTGACATATTCGGTCCTGTGATGAGTTGAATATCTGTTTGTTCAGGCAGTTCAATATCATTTGGCACATATTCTTGAGCACCCATGACCGCTTCAACGACCGCATGACGACCGCCTTTAATTTCAACAATTCTTGAGCCGTCTGTAAGCGTCGGACGGATATATCCTTGTTTTTCGGCAACGACAGATAGACTTTGTAAACAGTCAATTTCAGCAATTGTTTTGGCTAGAGCTTGTAGTCTGCCAATATATTGCTCCGTTTCAGTCCGAAGGCCCATGAATAAATCATATTCTAGAGATGATGATTTTTCACGCGCTTCCAACATAATTTCTTCAATTTCAGTTAATTCCTGAGAACCAAAACGCTCAGAATTTTTCAAAGTTGCCTTCCGATAAAAATGTTCAGGAACACTATTCAACTGACTTTGAGTAATATGAAAATAATAACCATCCTTACGATTATAATCAATTCGCAGTGTGGAAATTCCTGTCTTGGCTTTTTCATCTGCTTCCAATTTAGCAATCCAAGAAGTCCCATTTTCAAGCGCCTCCCGATATTTATCTAATTGAGCATTGTAGCCTTTTTTAATAATGCCCCCTTCAGTAATCGTTCTTGAGGCATTCTCACTAATAGCTGAATTAATTAAACCAGATAATTCTGGAATTTCGTCTAATTGGCTTTTTAACTCTTCTAATGGAGCTTCATTAAGCATTCCCAAAATATTTTTGATAGCAGGAACATTTGATAAAGAATTAGCCAGCTGCAAAAAATCAACCGGAACAGCCTTACCAAAAGAAACACGTGAAGCCAAACGTTCTAAATCATAGACCCCTTTTAAGGCTTCTATCAAATCGGAACGCTCAAAGAAATGGTCTAAGAAAATTTGAACAATTTCCATTCGTTTTTGAATGGCTGAATTTGAAACCAAAGGACGGTCAATCCACGACCGTAACATTCTGGTTCCCATCGCTGTTTTCGTCTCATCAAGCAACCAATAAAGTGTGCCATGTTTTTTATTTTCTCTTTTATTTGCCGTCAGCTCTAAAGATGATTTTGTCGCAAAGTCCATTTGCAAAAAGTCTTTAATTTCATAATGTTCAACTTCTTGTAAGTGACTCAAATCACGCATTTGTGTTTCTTTTACGTAAGCCAACAATTTTGAAGCGACTTGATTTTCTAAGGCGGTCAATCCTGACAAATCTATCAGTAAATTTTCAGGAATTTCAATTTGTTCTGAAATCAAAAGATTCATTTGTCTTTCAAAAACTTTTAACTGACTTTCATCTAAAGTAAAACCAGCTACAATTTCCCGCGCCTTGAGTGAAGCAATTTCTCCTACTACCGCTGAAAATTCGCTGAGCTCTGTCACCTTGAATTCCCCAGTTGATAAGTCCATATAGGAAAGAGCATAATGTTTATCTTTGAAGTCAATTGCCACCAAGAAATTATTATCAACCGAATTTGCAGTGTCAATCGTTGTCCCTGGGGTAATCACCTGTGTTACTGCCCGTTTAACAATTCCGACCGCTTTTTTCGGGTCTTCCATTTGTTCAGCAACAGCCACTTTGTAGCCTAAATCAACCAATTTATCAATGTATTCAGCTGCTGCATGGTGGGGAACACCAGCCATTGGAATTGGATTTTCTGAATTTTTATTTCTTGAAGTCAGGGTTAATTCTAATATTTGGGCAGCATTCACTGCATCATCATAGAAAAGCTCATAAAAATCACCCATCCGAAAGAGCAAGAAAGCATCGGGATAATCTTGTTTGATGTCTAAATATTGTTGCATTCCTGGTGAAATTTTTTCAGCCATTTTTTCTTCCTATCCCATCTAAATTTTACTGACGAAATTCTTAGCATATCCGTAAGAAAATTTAACACTAAATATCCTAAAACAGAAATTCTGTCAGTATTTTTTATTATATTTTTACTGACAAAAATTCTAGCATCTCCATAAGCAAGCTTACATGGCCTATCCTATGCCAGAATTTCTTGTCAGTACTTTTTATTCACCAGTTTCCAACAAAAGATTTACTTTCTCTTCTAATTCACCAGTGATATATTGAACTAAATCATTGACATCCTCTAATTTTGTAGCATAATCTTCTACCAAAGGATGATGCTTAATCCGTTTTTCAATGACTTGAGCCGACTGTGAAGTCTTTTTGTAAGCCTGTATTTTATCAATTTTTTGATATAAAACAGCCTCTTTTTGTAGAGCTTTCATTTCTTCTTGAGCTTTAAAAAGTTCTTGATTAGCCATTAGTGCTGTTTCAGCTTGTTGAAAATCTTTAACATAATCAAGACTTTTTATTTTTTCAACAAGCAAATCCACTAAGTCATCATAGTGCATCTCAAGCCTCCTTAAAATTTCATTAATTACTAATTATTTCTTTCATTAAAACTCTTAGACTTTATAAAATAATTATAACATATTTGGTAAAGTGACGATACTTCGCTTTATAATTAGGGTGAAATCTATAAAATATATTTAGTTTTTCAATCACTTCAACTTTTTTATCTATAAAAACAGCCTGAAATGTTCAGGCTGTCTTGCGCTATTTCTCTTATTCTGGACGATGTCCATTTGGCCACCAAAGTTTAATCAAAGCTTGAGTCCCATCATTTTCAAAGCCTTTATCAGCTAATTGCTCATAGAGTTCTTTTGCCCCTTTAGTTGCAGGAAGCTCAAGATTCATTTTTTCTGCCTCAGAAAGTGCAATCCCTAAGTCTTTGATGAAATGCTTAACAAAAAATCCTGCACTATAATCTTCACGGAGAATCCGAGGCCCGTAATTAGCCAAAGACCAAGTAGCACCAGAACCTCCCCCAACAGTATTTAAAACTTTATCCAAATCCAAACCAGCCTTTTGGGCATAAGCTAGAAGCTCAGTCATTCCAGTCATTGTACCCGCAATACAAATTTGGTTAGCCATTTTGGTGTGTTGTCCACTTCCAGCTGCCCCTTGATGAGTAATAGTTTTTCCCATTTTTTCAAATAAAGGCAAAGCTTTCTCATAAGTTTCTGAATCACCACCAACCATAATAGTCAGTGTCGCATTTTTTGCACCCAAATCTCCTCCAGAAACAGGGGCATCAAGTGCGAAAGCTCCAACTTTTTTAGCTTCTTGATAAATTTCTTGTGCTAAAGTTGGCTCAGTCGTCGTCATATCAATAAGAACTTTTCCTGAACAATCATTTTTGAAAATTCCTTCTGCACCAAAATAAACTTCGCGGACGTCCTTAGGATAACCAACAATTGTAATCACAAACTCAGCTTGAGCCGCAGCCTTTTGTGGATTTTCAGCATAAGTTGCACCACGTGCCACAAGACCGTCCGTTTTTGATTTTGTACGATTATAAACAATTAAATCATGACCAGCGTCCATAAGATGACCAGCCATTGCGGCTCCCATCACACCCGTACCAATAAATGCTATTTTTGCCATTTCTTCTCCTTTATTTAGCAGATTTATAAAATCTGTTTCGTCTAATTTTGGTAATCACGACGTTTACGGGCTTTATCTCCCCGCAACCGTTTGATTTTTCGGTTACGATATTCATCCAATTGATAAGTTTTCAACCATTTTTCAATAGCCACTCGTGAATTTCCTGTTTCTTCGCCAATGCTTGATAAAGAGCGTAAAGGATTTTCATCAATGATTTTCTCTAGTTCTTCTCTTGTTAATCTAGTCATATTTCTCCATCTCTTAAAAAGCTCAAAAGAGCAAAAAACGGCCAGCTTCCAGCCAACCGTCCACTTAATCATGGGGAAGAAGGGATTTGAACCCTCACGCGATTTCTCGCACATGCACCTGAAGCATGCGTGTCTGCCATTCCACCACTTCCCCTACGGATCATAACCTTGTCCTTTTACGTAAGTCGCTAAAGCGACTACTACAAAGGCACTTCCCCTACGGGTCATAACGCTGTCCTTTTACGTAAGTCGCTATAGCGACTACTACAAAGGCACTTCCCCGGCGGGTCATAACACTTTTCTATAATATCAGTTTAATAGAAAAAATGCAAGTTGAAAATCCGCTATGACGCCCTATTTAAGCACCTCCGTGCCCTACAAACATTGCAACAATTAATATAATCAAAACCAAAGTTGTAATTGCCACATAGAGTTTATCTCCTTCTTTTGCAAAAGCCACAATTGAAGCAACTACTCGCAAAACAGGAGTCAAAATTAAGAGGAATAATCCAGTCATCAACCAAGCCAATGCTTTAAATTCAACTAAACCACTTAAAATTTCATTAAATTTATCTGGCCAAACCCCTTCAGCATAACCAGAATGGCCGCTTAGGAGAAACATCAAAATTCCAATAATAATGACTGTAGTACTAACAAATACACCAATCCTAAGAATTTTTCCGATATTTCGCTCTATTTTGAGTAACTCTTCTTTTGTTAATTCTTTATTTACCATTAGAGCGATACCCCCAATCCTTTAAGCAACATTTGCAATGCCATAATCAAAATAACTGGAATGAAAATCAATCGAATTGTTTTTGCTGGTAACTTAGGCATAATTTTTGAGCCCAAAGCTGCACCGGCAACAATCCCAATAGCAAGCGGACCTGCTAAACTTGGATTAACATAGCCATTGAAAAAATAAACCGTTGCAGAAGCCGCTGCTGTTACCCCAATCATCAAATTTGAAGTCGCTGTTGAAGCTTTTAAAGGCATTTTCATCATTGAATCCATTGCCATGACCTTAAAGACCCCAGAACCAATTCCCAAAAGACCTGACGCAACACCAGCACCAAGCATTACAGCAGCACCACCTGGAACCTTTTCTACTTGATAAGGAATTTCTTTACCAAGTTGTTTATCGTAATAGCTTGAGTTTAATTTTAATTTCTCAGCTATCTTATCTGACTCAACCTTTTGAACAACTTCCTCACCTTTATGCATTTTCCGCCACATATTGTAGCCTTGGAAAATCAAAAGACAACCAAATAAAATATTTAAAATCGTAGCATCAAAAAATCCTGCTAAAATTGCACCAACTAAACCACCAATTGTGGTAAATATTTCCAAAAACATAGCGGTACGAACATTAATCATATCATCTTTCAGATAAGAAATGGCCGCACCAGAACTTGTTGCAATAACGGCAACAATACTTGCCCCAATGGCATATTTAATATCAACACCAAAAAATGTCGTAATAATAGGTGTGATAATAATTCCACCCCCAAGACCCAAAATTGAGCCAAATACCCCTGCGACGAAACCAAGAAGTAACATCAACAGAGTAAATACTAATAAAGACATGTGTTTCTCCAATCTAATAACCCTATTTTACCAAAAACTTTTTAAAGCTGCTTGTTCCTTTGATTAAGATACTTTATCAAGAACATTTAAATCCTATTCTATTTTTTACAACCCCAATTTATGATATAATTCTTATAAGATTAATGCTTCACAAGAGTTTTTGAGGCAACTTATTGGAGGTTAAAATGAATAGACAAGAACTTGAGACACGACTTCGTCAAGAGCTAGCAATTCCCTTTTATAATGCTAAAATAGCCGAGCGCGATTATAGCGAGTCCGAATTTCAAGAAATGAAAGCTGAACTCAAAGCCGATATTGAACAGTACGCTCATGATTACGTCAATGAAACTAATACAAATGGTTAAATTTTACTGACAGAAATTCTAAATCAGTCTGTCAGTAAATTAATTATTGTTTTTTAAAAAAGGAAAAAATATGACCGAACAAAAACAAGCACTTTTCACCATCTTCGGAGCAACTGGTGACCTCGCTAAAAGAAAGCTCTACCCTTCACTCTTTCGCCTTTTCAAAAAAGGTGAGCTAGCTGACAATTTTGCAGTCATTGGTACCGCTCGCCGTCCATGGACAAACGAATATTATCGTGAAGTTGTTTTAGAGTCTATCAAAGATTTAATGAACTCAAAAACAGAAGCCGAAAATTTCGCCAGCCATTTTTATTATCAAAGTCACGATGTTAGCGACAGCTCACATTACGTTAACTTAAAAGATTTGGGTGAAAAATTGCGTAAACAGTATAAAACTGCTGGCAATCAAGTCTTCTTTTTAGCAATGGCTCCTCAATTTTTTGGCACTATCGCTGAACACCTTAAATCAGAAAATATTTTGACAGGTGAGGGTTTTGAGAGAATCGTCATTGAAAAACCATTTGGAACAAGCTACGATACGGCAAAATCACTTAATGACAGCCTCGCAAAAGTATTTAGTGAAGAACAAATTTTCCGAATCGACCACTACCTTGGAAAAGAAATGATCCAGGCCGTTTCTGCCGTTCGTTTTGCCAATCCAATCTTTGAATCGCTTTGGAATAATCAACACATTGATAACGTTCAGATTACTTTTGCCGAATTTATCGGTGTTGAAGACCGTGGCGGTTACTACGAAACTTCTGGTGCTTTAAAAGATATGATTCAAAACCATGTCTTACAAGTACTCAGCCTCATTGCCATGGAAAAACCTGAAAAATTTGATGAATCTTATATTGTAAAAGAAAAAGTTAAAGCCCTTAATGCAATCCGTCAATATTCTTCTGAGGAAGCTTTAGAAAACTTCGTTCGTGGTCAATATATCGCAGGACGTTTTGACGGTGAAGATTACCTAGGCTATCGCGAAGAAGATTCTGTTGCAACAGACAGTCGAACTGAAACTTTCGCTGCTGGAAAATTTGTCATTGATAATGAGCGTTGGTCAGGCGTCCCTTTCTATGTTCGCTCAGGAAAACGTATGACTGAAAAAGGAACTCGTATTAATATCGTTTTCAAAAAAGATAAAGACAATCTCTTTGCAGAAAATTGCGATGACCAATCCGTTCAAAATGTTTTGACCATTTATATTCAACCAACTGAAGGGTTTTCACTTTCAGTAAATGGAAAAGCGGCTGGTCAAGGCTTCCATTTAGAGCCTTTGCGGTTAAATTTCCGACACGATAGTGAATTTCTTGGAAATTCTCCTGAAGCATATGAAAAACTTTTCCTAGATGTCCTTAATGGAGATGGAACAAATTTCTCACATTGGGAAGAAGCGGCTCGCGCCTGGGAACTTATTGATGTTATTCGAGAAGCTTGGGATAAAGAAACTTCTGAGCTTCCAACTTATGCAGCTCGCACAATGGGACCTAAGGCTGCATTTGACTTACTAGAAAAAAATGGTCACGAATGGGCTTGGCAACCTGATTTATGGTATCAAGAACGTGGTTACTACAATAAATAAAGAAAAAAACCTGTCTTAACGATAGGTTTTTTATCTTTTCCACAAACTTTTACACAGTTTTCCACACATTTGTGGAAAGACTTCACAATTATGTGGAAAACTTTCTGTTTTTATCCGTAAAATAAGATAAAAAAAGGATTTTACTTGTGAATTTATTTTTCCACAGGTAAAATTCTTTTTTGAAATCTTTTTTTATAAACTTGTTTTCCACACAGGCTCACCATCTCGAGCAATCAATTTTTTCCAAACACGTCGTTCACGCCAACGATTCACTTGTGTACTCCAAGAGTCTGATGCAACTAAAGGTTTGACTAAAATACTTCTGACGCCGGCACGATGAGCAGCTCTAATATCCGTCATCAATTGATCACCAACCATAATCACATTTTCAGGACGCTCATCAAGCAATCTCAAGGCTTTTTTTATCCCCCAAGCAAAAGGTTTCATTGCCCGCCAAATATATTGAACACCAAACTTTTCCACAGCACGAGCAACTCTTGCTTGTTTATTATTTGATACAACCACCACTTTTAAACCATTTTCTCGCATATCCAAAAGCCAAGCCAAAAGCTCTGGAGTTCCGTCAGGATTATCCCAGGCAATTAAAGTATTGTCCAAATCCACCATTACGGCACGAACATTCAAGGCTTGCAGACGTTTAGGGTCTAGTTGATAGACAGCTTCCACTAAATAATCAGGCTTATAATTATCAATTTTCATGCCCCTATTATATCAAAAACTTACAGAAATTCCTGTTTTCTTCCCTAAAAATACTGACAAACTTGTCAGCAAAAAAATAGAGAACAAAATTACTGATAGAACAAAAAAAGCCGCCAAAAGCGACTTTTACTTTTATTTTTATTTAAACTTATCAAAGAAACCTTTTTTACCTGAACCAGAGACTTCAACACCACTTGCTTTAGCAAAAGCTTGGAGCGCTTCTTTTTGAGCTTGATTCAAATTCTTAGGAGTGACAATATTGATAATAACATATTGGTCACCATTACCAGAACCACGGAGTTTTGGCGCACCTTTACCTTTTAGACGGAAATTAGCCCCTGTTTGTGTTCCAGCAGGAATTTTCAACTTCACATTTCCATGAACAGTCGGAACTTCAATTTCATCACCTAAAGCAGCTTGAACAAAGTCCATTGGCATCTTGTAGTAAATTTCTGCACCATCACGCTCAAATTTGTCTGAAGCTTCCACTTGGAAAACAACATACAAATCACCATAAGGTCCACCATTTACACCAGCATCACCTTGTCCTTGCAAACGCATTTTTTGTCCAGTTTCAACACCAGCAGGTACAGTAACCTTAACAGTATGTGCCACTTTTTCATGACCTGAACCATGACAAGTTTCACATTTCTCTTTGATTTCTTTACCTGTTCCGTTACAAACATCACATGTTACTTGTGTTTGCATCCGTCCAAGTGGTGTATCACGAACAACATTAATTTGTCCACGACCACCACATTTATGACAAGTTTCTGGATGTGTGCCAGCTTTCGCTCCAGAACCTCCACAAGTGTGACAGAGTTCTTCCCGATTATATTTGACTTGTTTTTCCACGCCAAAAATAGCTTCTTCAAATTTTAAGTTTATCCGATACTGTAAGTCATCTCCTTGACGGGGTGCATTAGGGTTAACTTGTGCACCACCTCCTCCAAAGAAACTTGAGAATATATCTTCAAAACCACCAAAGCCACCTGAGCCACCGCCGAAACCAGAGAAACCAGAAGCTCCGCCGAAGCCACCGCCACCAAAGCCGCCATTGGCTCCAGCTTCACCATATTGGTCATAAGCAGCACGCTTTTGTTCATCCGAAAGCGTTTCGTATGCTTCTTGAACTTCTTTATATTTTTCTTCAGCACCCTCTTCTTTATTTAAATCGGGGTGATATTTTTTGGACATTTTACGATAAGCTTTTTTTATTTCATCTTGACTGGCATTTTTATCGACACCTAGTCGTTCATAATATTCAGTATTATTCATTTCTAAATTACTCACTTCCTTTACTAAATCAATTTTTCAATAGCACTATTTTACCACGTTTTTTCATTTTTGGCAAAAAAATTAGCACTCTTTTTATAAGAGTGCTAATTACACTATAAAAATTCTATCGCAAATTGATTTGTTCCACTATAAACCGAATCAACTGTAGATTCAGCCAACCAATATTTTCCTTTTATTGGATCAGTAACATGAAACTCATTTTTCTTTTCGTTATACCCATCTAAAATAACAGCATGCGTATTAGCTACAACCTTATAACCGTAATAATCATCGTAAGTGATATTGGGTTCATCAAAATCAATCGTCACCCACATTTCAACTAAATGTTCTGATAAAACAGCATCTTTAATCTCGCTAATACTTTTTCCAGATAAGTCAGCAACTTGGATATTATTTTCTTGAGCAAAACTCATCAAAGCTGTGGGCCAAATCGTTGGAAAACCACCATCCGGGATGTCTTCATCAGACGTCCAAGGATTCCCAGCATAACCACTTCCTGGATCACCTCCCCAACCCACATACGGCAAAGATTCAATCCAATCAGTGACCGTCCTACCCTGAGTTTTATCCAAATAGACCAATGCATTGTAAAAAGAAACAATTTCACATCCCTGGTAGGCTCCGATTGTCATTTGATTAACATCACCAGTTTTCATCAAAACATAATCGTACTTACCCTTACGATCAGTTTGGACAAAAGTTTTTGATGCAGATGTTAATTTTTTATCTTCTTGATTCTTAGGATTTACAATTAAAGTAAAAATAAGTAGACAGGCCACAAGAACAAATAAAATTACGATCCTTTTTTTAAAAAGTTTTTTCTTTTTAATAGTCATCTAATAAATCTTTTTTTCCCATCATAGATATTGTTCGATGTACAGTTTCAGCTTGTGCATCTATTATATTGTACTCTTTTGTCAAATCATAGGCTTCATATAAGACTGACAATTCTGTACAACCTAAAATGGTTACTTCACAATTCATTTCTGACGCGACATCAGACAAAATTTCCTTATAAAGTTCAAAATTAAGATTTCTATTTTCCTTAACTTCTTGATAAATCAAGCGATTTATTTTTTCTTGCAATTGATCATCTGGAATTACCGCTTCATATCCTTGTTCTTCCAAGGCCTTACGATAAACTCCTGTCAAAATTGTTCCTTCAGTCGCTAGCACGGCCACCTTCTTAGCTTTTGGAAAGTGATGGCTAATACTATCAACGGCAATGCGTGGCATATGTAGAATCGGAATTTCTGTTGCTTTTTGCATCTCATCAAAATAATAATGAGCCGTGTTACAAGGAACAACGAAAAATTTTGGTGAAAGTTGACTGTGAATCTTAATATCATCAATCAATTTTTCTTCTGGATTTTCCAATGAAGGATTCTTGATATAATCTGTTCGGTCAGGAATTGTCGCATGATTAACTACGATATAATTCAAATAATCTTGGTCACGATAAGCCTCTGTTCGTTCATTCAGCGTATGAATAAAACTTTCAGTCGCAAGAGTACCCATCCCCCCCAAGATTGTAAAGAAGTTTTCCATTATATCCCCCTGTCCTTCTTATTTAATTTTTATTTGTGAAAGTACGTTTTAAATGCCCCAATATAGCGATGGAATGCATATTTCATCAAAAGATAACGTTTTGGTGAGTTATCCTTAGAATAAAATAGAGTTGTCCCATAGTTTCCTGAATTAATAAAACGACGAATTTCTTCTTTAAAACTAGGATTTACATATTTGAGCAATACTTTTTTAGGAACCCCTAACCAAAGTTTTGAACCTTTTCCATAAATTGTCTCAGTAAAAGGTTCATTGTTAATACGGTCAGCAACTAAATAACGCGTCAAATTGTAACCATTTAAAGTAACATAAAAGGAGCTACGTCCTTGACGTAAGTTAATTTCAAAAAGTTTATAAGAGCCATCACGTGGGTCATATTTCATATCAAAATTAGCAAAGCCTGTATATTCAATTTTTTCAAGAAAATCCTGAATTTGTTGATAAACTTGTTGATTATAATCAGGCAAAATCGCCACATAATTCCCAATCGCTTTTGGACTTGGATCCTCAAGTAAGGGATGACCCAAACACATCATGCGAACTTTATGATTTTTATCTACATAAGCGTTCAGAACACGCATATTTTCATCCCCTCCAGGAATGAAATCTTGAATAATCATCTCATCAGGATAACCAGCTTCATAGCAACGATGCAGCATCAACTTCATTTCTTCGTTAGATGCAATCGTGAACGCTTTTTTCTGTCCTTCAAAGTGCACATCTAAATAAGAAATAGAATTCCCTGGTTTTAAAATCATTGGATAAGGGAAAGTTAACTCATCTACTAAAGTATCTATTTCTGATTTTGGATTAACTAATACCGTTTTTGGATAAGGTAAATTATATTGTTCACAGATATTGTAAAAATCAGGCTTATTTTCTAATTGACGATAAAGCGCGTAGTCAATATAAGGCACTTCAAAAAATTTCGAAAGTTCCTCACGATATTTTGAAGCAAGTAGGGCATAACCGTCCCCACAAGCTACTAAAAGATATTTTTTCTTACTGTCTTTATGTTTACTTGCAAAATCACGAAGCACCTGAATAAAAGTTTCTTCATGGTCAAAATTTTCATGAGTTTGTACTTCAACAATTTTTGAATACTTTGTTGGAGCTAATCCAGAAGCACTTAAAGCCAGAGAAGTAATTCCAAATTCTTCATGAAATGAACGAGCCATTCCATAGACGTTGATATCAGAACCTAACAAGATAGGTTGAAATTTATTTGTTTGTGACACAAAAACCTCCCTTAAAAATTAACCACAGCAGGTTTTTCACCATTGTTGATGAAGTAAACATCATACCAAGTCAAGAATGAATAAATTGTCCAGAGTTTACGACGTGCATCATTTTTATCTGCAAAGTTATCATCCAACATCTTCAAAAGTTTTTCTTGATCGAAGAATTCAGCAACAAAATCTTGTTCAAATAATTGACGAACAACTTTATAATATTTTTCTTCTCGCAACCAGTCTTTAATTGGCACTGGGAAGCCTAATTTTTTACGATTTGACCATTCTTCTGGTAAATGACGACGAGCTGCTTGGCGGAAAGCATACTTTGTATTATGCTCATTCAAAAGATATTTTGTAGGAATTTGTTCCGCTGTATGCATCAATTCAATATCAAGTAGTGGAACACGCAATTCAAGTGAGTGTGCCATTGCCATTTTATCAGCTTTAAGCAGGATATCTCCTGGCATCCATTGGTGCATATCAAGATATTGCATTTTACGAAGTTCAGAACCTTCTGGGGCCTTTTTGTAAGTTTTTCCAACAATATCTTTAACAGTTGGAGCTGCTTTAAATTCTTCTTTCAAAAGCTCTACTGATTCAGACTCATCAAACACTTTCGCTTGACCGATAAAGAAATCTTCAGCAGGCGCAAGTGATTCATAAAGATGTTTTTGACCTTTGAAATGTTTATTTTCAATACCACGAGCAATTGAGAAACGTAAAGATTTTGGTAATTTCTTCAAACCTTCTGCGAAAACACGAACCGCACGAGAATTTGTACTAAATCCATAAGACTCATAACCAGCAAAAAGCTCATCGGCACCTTCACCGCTCATTACAACACGTACATCACGTGCTGCTAATTCTGCGAGGAAGAAGAGTGGCACACAAGAAGGATTTGAATCTGGTTCATCCAAATAATATTGAATTTGTGGGAAATACTTGAACGCTTCATCTCCATGGATTTCACGAGAAGTATTGTTCAAACCAATCATATCAGTCAATTGTTTGGCTTGTTTAGATTCATTGAAAGTTCCTTGACCAAAACCAATAGAATAAGTATGTTCAGGACGAAGCGTTGAAGCAACATAACTAGAATCGACACCACTTGATACAAAAGCTCCAACTTCTACGTCAGCAAATTTATGAGCGTCAACAGAACCCAAAACAGTCTTATCAATCAAATCAATTGATTCTTCCAAGCTCATATCTTTTTCATCAACTTTCATATCCCAATAAGGTTTGATATCCAAGACCCCATCTTTGTAAGTAAAGTAATGACCTTCTTTGATACGAAAAACATTTTTAAAGAAAGTTTCATCAAGAGCAGAGTATTGGAAAGTCATGTAAGGTTTTAAAGCTTCTTTATTTAATTCTTTTTTGAAGTTTGGATGTTTCAAAAAACTTTTAATTTCTGAACCATACATGAAAGTTCCACCCATTTGAGTATAGTAAAGTGGTTTGATACCAAAATGATCCCGAGCACCAAACAATTCTTGTTTTTCTCTATCCCAAATAACAAAAGCGAACATTCCACGAAGCTTTTGAAGAAGTTCTACACCATATTCTTCATAACCATGCAAAAGAACTTCTGTATCAGCATGAGTTGTAAAATCATGACCTTTAGAGATAAGGTCCTCACGTAATTCGCGGAAGTTATAAATTTCACCATTAAAAGTAATCAATTTACTTTTATCTTCATTGAAAATGGGTTGGTCTCCACCTTCAAGGTCAATAATACTCAAACGACGAAAACCAATTGCGGCACCCTCATCAATAAATTCACCTGAACTACTTGGACCACGGTGAACAATAGTATTCATCATTTCTTCTAAAGTTTTTGATTTATCATTTTGATTCATCCGGTCAATAAAGCCGACAATTCCACACATTTGTATCTATCCCCTTATCATTTTTCCTTATTATTATACCACAATAATAAAAAATGATTTGACAGAAGGAAAATTATTCCCCACTATCAAATCACTATTTTTTTATTTATTAAAAATTTGAACTAGTTTGGCATCAAGAATGTTACACCAGACGCACTTACAGTGCGTTCATGTCCCCACCAAGTTGTACCATATCCACCTTCTTTAATGGTAATTGTACCATTTGAGTTAACTGATTTTACAATAGCAACGTGACCGTAAGGTGAATTTGCATATCCAACAAAATCAGCTGAGAAGCTTGATGCGATAACACCAGGTGCAGCTCCTACAACATGGAGTACACCTTGGGCAGGACCATTAGTTGCCCATTGCCCACCATTACCTGGCATGATATTTCTGATGTAGATTCCTTGTGCAGCAAAGTATTGCCATACATAGTCAGTACATCCACCACCAGCATAAGGATTAGCAATTGGTGTGCTATTAATACCTGATGAACTTGAACCACCAGTATTACCAGTACCAGCAGCATTATTGTTACCAGTATTTGTACTTCCACCACCATTAGAGCTATTAGAGCTTGATGAGCTATTAGAGCTTGATGAATTGCTACTTGAGCTGCTTGAATTTGATGATGTATTATTGCTACTTGTGTTTGAACTTGATGAACTTGATTGTGAAGCTTGACTAGATGAAACAGTTGAAGTTGCTTCTTCTACCGCTTTAGTTGTTGCTGCTGTAGAAGCTGCCTGAGCTTTAGCGGCCTCTTTTTGTTGTGCTTCATAAGCTGCTTGTTTTTTAGCTGCTTCTTGAGCTGCTTTTTCTGCGGCTGCTTTTTCATCTAATAAAGATTGTTTTTTATCTTGCGCAGTAGCAATTGTTGCTTGATAATTCAAAGTAGCAACTTTAAGTTCAGCTTGTTGTGAAGTCAACTCTTGAGCTTGAGAATCTAAACTTTGTGAAAGAGAAACGAACTGGTTATAGTTCTTTTTAACAGTTTCTGATTTTTGACTAAGTTCTTTTTGCTCTTTTTCTTGTTGTTCCAACATTTGTTTGTTGGCACTAGAAACTGTAGCAATTGCTGTTACTTTTTGAATAACATCTGTCAAAGATTTTGAATTAACAACAGCATCCATATAGTTTGTTGCTGAGCTGTTAACTTGAGCACTACGTGCTTGAGCTTCCAATGTCTTTGTACGTTCTGCGATACTTTCATTCAATGTTGCAATTTGTGCATTAAGCGCTTTTGCTTCACTTTCGATTTTAGCAATTTGAGCTTTTGTGCTTGCTTGTTTTTGTTGTAAGCTATCAACTTTTGATTGTAAGCTATCAACTTGTGCTTGGGCTTGAGCCTTTGCAGACTGCGCACTTGAAATTGTCGCATCTTGTTTAGCAATATCTGAATTTGTGTCAGCGTAGACCCCTGACAACGGTGCTGCAGCAGAGAGTACCACTGTAGACATTAAAATAGCTGAGATAATCTTTTTTTTCATAACTGTAATTTTTTAATTTTTCCTCCCATTAAGTTCGGTTGAATAAACATATTATACTATTCCTACCCGCCCAAAACATTTCTTTATGGTTACAAAACGCTTTCTAATTGTATCTTCCGTGACTTTTCTTTAATCTGTAAAAGATTTCTAAAGGAAATTGCAAGGCTACAGCCAAGATAATATTAAGCAAAAGTGTAGGTGCTAGCTGGTAAACAACAAAATTAATAAAGTTTAAATGTGCAAATCCAAAAGCTACCATAATGATTGCACTAAAAACTTCAAAAGCCGTCACAATAATAATTGTTGTAAATAACCGTGTCCAGCGATTAGTAAATATGGTTATCTGTATATTATATATAAAAAGAGCAATAAGTGGGAACAATAAGGTCGCAATTCCATAAATCCCTAGATAATAACTATCATATATTGCCCCCAAAACTGCCGCTAAGATGATAATATAGCTTGGTCTGTGCTGAGTGACACTGTACATCAGAAATATCAAAAATAAATGACTCACTGGCACCCACGTCCCGCTGCTAACCCCCGTTAATATATGGGTAATTTGACCGTCCAAAATCATTAGTAAAAAAAGAATAATTGGACTAAAAAATTGAAATGTAAATCGACTCACTACTTAATTCCTTATATTCTAGTTGGTTTTAACAAATTAATGCTTTATTTCCATAAGCAAAATAATAATTAATACTTATCTAGCAAAAACTACTGACCGTCAATTTTGCTTTTGACCACAAAGACGAATCTAATATCATAGAGATTTGTTTCTGGTTTGATATAAACCATTTTACCAAGGCCATCACTATCTTGCTTTTCACCGATAACCTTTCCTATAAGTAAACCACTTGGTGTTCCACCTTGACTACCAGAATTCGTTCCAAGACCACTAGTAAAAACGGAATCTCCATTTTTAAATTTCCCTTGTGAGTCGATATTTTTAACTACATAAGCCTCTTGTTGGGAATCATAGCTGCTCAAAATGCCATAAACAGGTGAGCCGTCACTTTCAATTCTTACAGGAATTTTATTATCAATTCCTTTAGAAGAACTTAAAAGTGCAACTTTTGAACTATTTTTATTCACTTGAGTTACTCGACCAACAACGCCACCATTTGCCATAACAATCATACCTGTTGTCAAGCCATCCTTACTACCGCTATCAATCACTAGTGTATCATTCCATGAAGAAGGCTCACGAGTAATCACATTTGCAGCAACCGTTTGATAATCAGTTAAAGTTTCTTGGAGTTTCAAAGCTTTTTTCAACTCTTTATTTTCTGACTCAAGGCCGCTTAATTTATTATCATCATCTTTTGACTTTGCCAATTGTGTTTTTAAACTTTGGTTTTGTTGGTAGGTATCCATCAGATTCGACAATTCATTAGCCTTGTCTTGAACAAAGTGGATAGGTGCCACAAGTACTCTGTCAACAAAACTTGTCCCATCATTAATGGTTTGAGTCATTGCTGACGGATTACGGTTAGACTTAAAATTTTTGGCAGAGATAAAAATTGCTGACATCGCTGCAATAATGATAATGAGTGCAATAATAATAAGCTTACTTAAGTTAATTTTTTTCACTATTCTATGTTCCCTTCGGTAATATGTTTCAAACTCTCTAAATTAAATTTGAAAGCTCTGTGATTTCACATAGCCCTTTGCATAAGCAAAAGCAATTCTTATATCGTTTATCTCTTTGAACTAATCTTCACTTTCAATCCGATAGTCGTATAAGTTCTTCTTACTCGTACCTTATTTTATCAAATTTGACAGAATTTTGATAGAATAGTAGTAATAAATTTCTGTAAGCGGTTTTTAACTATTTTAAAATAGTTATGTTTATCATAATAATCAGTATTGGGGAGAATTTTTTATGAATCATATTCCAGTTTTCGGTGAAAAAAATGAAGAGAAAAATTATCAGGCAAGATATGGTGTCTATTCGATTGTCGCAAGAGAGAATAAAGAAATTTGTCTCGTTCAGGCACCCAATGGAGCTTATTTTCTTCCTGGGGGAGAAATTGAAGCGGGTGAAGATCAAGAAAAAGCACTTCATCGTGAACTCATGGAAGAGTTAGGAGCTACCGCTGAAATTGGAGAATTTTTAGGGCAAGCAGATGAATATTTTTATAGTTCGCATCGTGATAAATATTTTTATAATCCCGCCTATATTTATAATACTAAGAATGTCCGCTTTGATTCCAAACCTCTCGAAGATTTTAACCATATTAGCTGGTTTGACCCAGAAACAGCTATTAGTAAACTCAAACGTGGCTCTCATAAATGGGGAGTTCAAGAGTGGTTAAAGAAATAAAAAAATCGTCTGATTGACGATTTTTTATTTACTTATTTATTATTCTTACGCCTTCGTTGCCAGCAACAATCACTTTTTTAACCATATTATTAAAGAGGCCGTGTTCAACAACTCCAACCATTAAATCAAGCTCTTCAGCAAGTTTTTCTGGTTCTTTAATTTGAGAGATATGAAGGTCAATAATAAAGTGATGCATATCCGTTATCAATCTCTCGTTTTCCTCATTTAGACGCCAAGTTGGAGCATAGCCAGCCGCTTCGAATTTTTTAAAAACTTGTTGTGAGCCATAAGGAATAACTTCTACAGGAATTTTAAAGGATCCTAGATTTTCTGATAATTTACTTTCATCAACAATCCAAATATAGTCTTTTGAGTAGGTTGCAACAATTTTTTCCATTAGAAGTGCTGCTCCACCACCTTTAATACCATTTAGTGAAGAATCAATTTCATCTGCGCCATCAACTGTTAAATCAACATAATCTACTTCGTCAATAGAGGCTAAAGGAATTCCAAGAGCTCTGGCTTGGCTACTTGTTACATTGGACGTTGTTACACCCGTAATTTCCAATTGTTCTTCGGCAATTCTTCGACCCAATTCTTCGACAAAATAGGCTGCTGTTGACCCAGTTCCTAAACCAACGACCATTCCCGATTTAACAAATTCAGCAGCTTTTATGCCGACTTGTTTTTTTAAATTATCCATTTTACCTCCTTGAATACTTTGATATCATGCTGACCTAATTATAACAAAAAAGCTACCTAAAGTAGCTTTTTTATCTGTTTATATTAACTAATATATTCTTCCAAATATTGAGGATTATAAATCATGATCTTATTATCAATCACATCAATTACTTTCTCATCCTTTAAATCGTGGAGAATACGATTGACACTGTTTCTTGTAGAAATACCACAGAAGCCTGCAATATCCTCATTAGTAACTGTGAAATCAATCAAAATTCCATCTTTCTTACGAATGCCAAAATCATCAATTAAACTATGGAGACAAGCACAAACTGCTCCTTTTTTACCATTAATTGTCATTTTTTGAAGAATTTCTAAATTAAGTGCCAATCTTCTTTTATAAAAATCATCAACAACTCTAAATAAATTTAAATCTTCGCGTACCCAATCCCAAAAATCGCTCCGCGAAATTTTATAAAAATTAGCCGTTGGAGATTCCACTCTGACATTAAATAATGCTGAGATTCCATCATTTTGTTTTTCTTCCAATAAAGAAACAAAATCTGGCTGCGCAACATACGCGATATTAAATTCACGACCATCTCTTAAAATATTGCTAATCTTCGCTACACCATCTTTAAGGACGTAGATATATTCTGACTCAATTCCTTGATACATAATATAGCTATGCTTTTTACGTGTTACGACACTGACTTTTTTTTGCTCTAGTGTATTGATTAGATATTCAATGTTTACGTTTGCCATTTCTTCCATCTTATTAAAACTCATCTACTCGCTAATTTGTTCATTTATTCGCCTATATAAGGCTGTAGCCATTTCATTATATCATTTTTTATGTAAATCATTAAAATCAAACTTTAGAACTTGATTTTTGATGTTTACCATGAATGAGATAGTATATAATCCAAACAATTACAACTGCGGGAGCACTGTAAAGATACAAATTTCTGAAACCAAGCATACCATTTCCAAACATTGGAATAATTGCTCCAAGAACAATAGGTCCTCCACCAACACCTAAATCTAAAAATCCAAAGAAGGTAGAAGTTGCAACACCGATACGATCTTTACTTGAATCACGAATAGCAATTGCTTGACCAAATGGTGCAACACCACCGTAACCAAGACCGAAGGCTCCACCAGCAATTAATAAGACAACAAAGCCAATAGCTGGGCTGAAGAAACCGGCTAATCCAACAAGAAGCATTGCCACTGCAAAGAAAATAAATGTTGGATTGAAAATCCAGTTATCCCCTTTAGTATCGAATAAACGACCTGTGAATGGACGTGAAACAAAGATTAACACGGCATACATCGTGAAGAATAATGATCCCGCAAGTGGAATTTTAAGATCTGTTGAAAATGAACCCATTCCTGTTAAAATAGCTGAGTCAATAAATCCGGCTAAAAAGGCAATAATTGAAATAGGAAGAGCTGATTTTTCAATATATCGTTCAACACCTTTAGGTTCATGCGCCAGGGCATAGGCACGCTCTTCTGCAGAAAATTCTTTGACACGAACAAAGAAAATTAATATGAAGGTAATAACCAACAAACCAAGAGCAATTCCAAGTAAAGAACCAAAACCAAGTGAAGAGTAAATCATGATTGAAAGGGCTGGACCAACTGCAGCTGCCAAGGTAACAGATAAAGCGTAGTAGCCAATTCCTTCACCACGACGTGAAGCAGGGACAACGTGACCTGCAATTGTTCCTGAGGCTGTTGCACCAATCCCAAAACCTGCGCCTTGAATCACTCGAATCAAAAAGAGTAAGGGAATATTAGTTGTCAAATAATAACCAAAAGTTAAAACAAGAAAAATAAGTCCACCAATATAGAGCAATCGCTTCATTCCGATACGTGTGATATTAATACCTGTCCAAACCCGACCAATCAGGGCTCCAATAACAAAAACGCTTGATAAAGAAAGACTAACAACTGTTGATTGATGAAGTTGTTGAAGCGCATAAGTCCCTATTGAGGAGGTTAAGACGTAAAAAACAATATAAAATAAAAAACTAATAAGCGTGTTAATAACGAAAGTAGGAGTAAAAATACTTTCTTTTTTCATGATTTTTTCCATTTCTAAGTAAAAGAGACTCTGCTCTTTTTATGAGTGACTAAGTAAGACTATTATTTTCTAACGATGAGTGTATTGCAAGTGGCATGATTAACAATATAAGATGCAACTGAACCAACAACTACACGCTCTATATAACTAATCCCTGTTGCGCCAATTACAATCAAATCAACATTTTCTTGCTTAGGAATTTTTGTTGCCATTACTACTTTAGGTGAACCATATTCCAAAAGTGTTCTAACATTTGTTAGTCCTTCATCCAATGCTTCCTTAGCAAATTGTTGCAATAAAAGTTTTGTTCCATTTTCATGCTGTTCTTCGGCAATTGTGTCGTAAGTATTCACGGCAAGAAATGAACGTTTTTCAATAACGTTGGCTAAGATGAGCTCAGCATCATTGCGTTTAGCAACTCTGACTGCTTCATCAAATGCTTTAAGTGATTCTGCTGAACCATCCATACCAACTAAAATTCTTGAATATTTTTGTTCCATGCTAACTGTCCTTATCTAATTAACCGATAGCTGAGATATTTCTTACTTCAAAAGCAAATTTTCCATCTTCAGTTTTTATAAAACCGTGGTGATTTGAAACAAATTCAATTGCTTCATCCATGTTAACGAAGTCTTGAATGACACTGCGTACTTTAGTATCGCCTACATAGTTTGGTGTTGAATTTTCTTCATATGAAGAAAGTCCTTTAAATTCAAATTTCATTTCGAAATTCCTTTCTTAAATAACAATAATTTCTATTTTTGAGAAACGGGAATCTTGTTGTTCTCAAATGTTTTTAAGTTACTCAATTATTTTAAACAAAAGCGATACGAAGCGCGACCACATTTTTTGATACCAAGCATTGATATCCAGTATTGATATTAAGCATTGATACCCATCATTGATAACATTTGTTACTCTTTATATAAAAAAATACTGACAGATTTGTCAGTATTTAGTCTTTATTTTTTAATAAGCTTGAGCAGTTTCCATTTCTGACTCTCTTTCTGATTCTTCGACTGAATTGGAAGTAGTGTTCATTCTCTTTTTAGCCGTGGTCATCATTAAGCGGATCCGATTCAATTGATTGACCGCAGAAACTCCTGGGTCATAATCAATGGGAGCGAGATTGGCTCCTGGGTACTGACGACGAAGTTCTTTCATCATTCCTTTACCAACGATATGGTTAGGAAGACAACCAAATGGTTGAAGACAAATGATATTGTTCACCCCTTTTTGCAAGAGTTCAATCATTTCGCCAGTGAGGAACCAACCCTCACCAGTATGATTCCCAATTGAAATCACTTCTTCAGTTGATGCTGCAATATCATAAATTGATTCAATAGAATCAAAGCGTTTTGAGGCTTTCAAGGCTTTATTCATTGGTTTTTCTAACATATTAATAATACCAATGAAAGTTTTAGCCATGAGTTTATTTTTCTTACTAAAGCCAATCTCATCTGCTTTCCAGATTTGATTGTACAAGCTATAGTTCATGAAGCCAATTAAATCAAGAACAACTGCTTCGCCGCCCTCTTCTTCAATTATTGACACAATATCATCATTTGCTGTTTTACTATATTTAACCAAAATTTCACCGACAACACCCACTCGTGGTTTTTGAATATCCAAAAGTTCAATTTGGTCAAATTCGGCAACAATTTTTTTCATGTTACGATTAAATTCAAAAATTGATCCAGATTCTACATTTTTCCGAGCTTTTTCTAACCATTTCGCATGTAATTCATTGACAGAACCTTCAGTGGCTTCATATGGTCGAGTACGATAAACGACTCTTTCAAATAAATCTCCATAAAGAACTGCAATCATAAAGCGCGTTAAAAGTGGAACTGTGAATTTAAATCCTTTTTCTGTTCCTTGATTCCCCATTGATAGGGAAACGACAGGTACTTGTGGGAAACCTGCATCAATTAGAGCTTTACGCAATAAAGGAATATAGTTTGTTGCGCGACATCCCCCACCTGTTTGAGTCATCATGACCGAAGTATTATCAAGGTCATACTCTCCTGACTGGAGAGCTTCAATGAGCTGACCTATTGTAATAATCGCTGGATAACATGAGTCATTATTAACAAATTTCAACCCATTATTGACAGAAGTATTGCTTTCTGGTAGAGAAACGACATTATATCCCGCAGCGGCAAAAGCTGTATCTAATAGCCCTTCTTGGTGAATTGGTGACAACATTGGTAAAAGAAGAGTGTGTTTTTTTGCCATTTCTTTTGTGAAAGCTGGTGTTTCTTGTACTAATTCGTGAACTTCGGTGCTTGCTTCAATATTATGACGCACGCGCTCTGAAACTGCTGCTTTCAGACTACGTAAACGGATCCGAACAGCTCCCATGTTTGATCCTTCGTCAATTTTCAAGACGGTATAAAGCTTATTGTGTCCACGCATGATTTCTTCTACTTGGTCTGTCGTTACGGCATCAAGACCACAACCAAAGGAATTAAGTTGAACAAGTTCTAGATTTTTATTTTTACAAACAACATTTGCAGCTGCATAAAGGCGGCTATGGTAAACCCATTGATTGACCACACGCAGGCCAGAAACTTCGGCTAAATGACTAATAGAATCCTCAGTCAAAACGTGGAAACCTTCTTGAGTGATGATGTCAGCAATTCCATGATTGATTTCTGGGTCCAAATGATAAGGACGTCCAGCGAGAACAATGGCTTTTTCATTATTTAAATTAATTTGCATGAGCAGCTCTTCTGCTTTAAGGCGCAAATCTTCTTTAAATTTATCCATTTCTTCAAAGCCATGTTGGACGGCAGCTTGTACTTCCGTAAGATTGACAGAAATCCCTTGGGCGGTTAAAGCCTTATGAACATTAACAGCTACTCCTTCCGGATTGGCTAGATTAATGAAAGGATGAAGATAATTAACTTGCCCTTCACGAATTTCATCGATATTATTTTTAAGAACTTCAGGGTAAGATTGCACAATCGGACAGTTGAAATGGTTTTGAGCATTTTTTTGTTCTTCTTGTTCAAAAAGGACAGATGGATAGAAGATATTTGGAACGCCTTGTTTAATCAAAGCCATAATATGTCCGTGACTCATTTTGGCTGGATAGCATACCGTATCTGAAGGAATGGTTTCAATCCCCTCTTCAAAGAGTTCTTTATCAGAGCGAGGGCTTAAAACAACACGGAATCCAAGGTCTGTCAGCATCGTGTGCCAAAGCGGATAGTTTTCATACATATTGAGTACACGTGGTATCCCAATTTCTCCTCTGGTTTGTTTTTTCTTGCTTAAGCTATGGTAACGGAAAAGTTTTTTATACTTGTAATCAACTAAGTTAACTTTTTTATCTTTTTTAGCGACTTTAACTTTTGTTGCTTTTTCGGCACCACGTTCGCAACGGTTCCCAGTTACAAACTTATTCCCATCATTGAATACCGTTAGGGTCATTTTACAGTTATTTTCGCAAAGACCACAGACCATAAATTCTTTATGAGTTGTGAATTTTTCTAATTCATCAAGTTTTAGAATTTCTGATTCTTTATTTGCTTCTTGGTTATCTAAGGAAATCAAAGCACAACCGTAAGCTCCCATTAATCCAGCGATACTTGGACGAACCACTTCGCGCTCAGAAATTTTTTCAAAAGCACGTAGAACGGCTTCATTGTAAAAAGTTCCCCCTTGAACAACGATTTTCTTACCAAGTTCTTCTGGACGTTTTACTTTTATAACTTTATATAGAGCATTTTTAATGACACTGTATGAAAGGCCTGCGGAAATATCTCCGACAGTCGCTCCTTCTTTTTGAACTTGTTTTACTTTTGAGTTCATGAAGACGGTACAACGAGAACCCAGATTAACTGGATGCTCAGCCAAAAGTGCTTTTTGTGAAAATTCACGAACATCATGTTTTAGTGAATGGGCAAAGGTTTCAATGAATGAACCACAACCTGATGAACAAGCTTCATTAAGTTGAATACTTGATAGAGCACCATCACGAATTCGCATAGCTTTCATATCTTGTCCACCAATATCAAGAATGAAATCTACTCCTGGATTGAAATAATCAGCGGCCTTATAATGAGCCATTGTTTCAACTTCACCATAATCAACATGAAGTCCTGCTTTAATCAGGTGTTCTCCATAACCCGTTACTGTTGATTTTGCAATATAGACGTCCGCTGGAAGTTTGGCATAGACATCTTTTAAAATATTAATGACAGATTCAAGCGGTTCTCCATTGTTAGAACCATAATGGTCATAAAGAATATTTCCTTCATCATCAATAAGAACAACTTTTGTTGTGGTTGAACCGGCATCAATTCCTAAGAAGGCAGCTCCATGATGTTCAGACAGGTTCTTATAGTTAGCCGTTGCTTTGGCATGACGCGTCCGAAATTCATCAAGTTCTGCTTGATTTTCAAAAAGTTTATCCATTGTATCTTGTGGAATTAAGCTGTCTGAATCATCATTTTCTAAACTATGAATTAAATCAGTTGCTGTTTTCTGACTTGTTTCTTCATAGAGCGCAGCCCCCATTGCCACAAAAAGTTGTGGATTTTCTGGGAAGATAATATTTTCTTCTTTTAAATCCAAGGTTTCGATGAAACGTTTGCGTAATTCACTCATAAAGAAAAGCGGACCGCCTAGAAAGGCTACATTTCCTTTGATTTTTCGTCCACTTGCTAAACCAGCAATGGTTTGATTGACAACGGCTTGAAAAATACTAGCAGCAATATCTTCACGACGCACTCCTTCATTTAACAGCGGTTGAACGTCTGTCTTGGCAAAAACGCCACAGCGTGATGCTATCGGATAGAGTTTTTCGTAGTTTTTAGCTAACTCATTGACACCATTGGCATCAACTTTCAAAAGAGCTGCCATTTGGTCAATGAAAGCACCTGTCCCACCGGCACATGTTCCGTTCATACGTAATTCTTGAGTTCCGTTATCAAAAAAGGTCATCTTGGCATCTTCACCACCAAGCTCAATCATCACGTCTGTTTGGGGAATGAATTTTTCAATGGTAATTGATGAAGCGATAACTTCTTGAACAAAAGGAACATCAATGACTTCCGCAAGTCCCATTCCTCCAGAGCCAGTAATGGCTAGTTCTAGATTTAAATCTCCATGTTCTTCTATAAAATCTTTGAATACTTTGATGGTTGCTGCTTTCACATCTGAAAAATGGCGCTCATAGCGTGAGAAAATGAGCTTAAAATTTTCGTCAAAAACGACGAGTTTTACTGTGGTTGATCCAACGTCAATCCCTGTTTTATAAATTTGTGTCAAGATGGTCTCCTAGTTATGTGAGAAATATCACTTGAACAAGTCCGCTAAGTTCTTAATATTTTTTTCGGCAAGTTAAATTTGAAATCTAACTTATCTTTTGGAGGCAGAATTTTGATAAAAAGTAATTTAGACGGTCTGTTGCTTATCTTATTATATGTTCATTTTATCATTTGTCATAAGAAAAGCAACCAGCAAAAAGGGCGTGGTTGTCACATAAACGACAATTCAAAACAAGCTGTTGATTATGTTAAAAGACTTTGACATCGAATGACAAAATGTTTTGACTAAATTCTTTAATGACTTTAATCTATTTTTTGATTATAATGGAGTTAAATAGTACAATGTGAAAAATTAGACAAAACAGTCTATCGGGACTGGGTCTTTTTGAAACTGGAAAGATGGTTTTTTATGGTTAAATCAGATGATTTACGTGTGAAACGAACAAGAAAATTGATTAGTCAGGCTTTTTTTGGTTTGTTACGCAAGAAAAAATTTGAAAAGATTTCAATTCAAGAAATTGCCGATTCAGCCATGATTAATCGGGCAACTTTTTATGCTCATTATGCTGACAAACAAGATTTATATGATAGTTTGATTGACCAATTTTTAGCTAGCTTCACTGGCATTTTAGATGAACAAAATTTGGTTGATGGTAACAATGTTCATGTCAAAGAAATTGAAACTGTCTTGAGTCGTTTCTATGAATTTGTTCGCGATAATCCTGAAATTGCACAAATGATTACTGACAGAGCGCATGATCAACGGTTAAAAAATCGATTTCTGGAGATTTTATCTGAACGCTATACCGAGTTATTTGAAAAACTGGAAGTTAGAGAAAAAGATGTTGTGGTTCCCAATGATTTTGTAATTTCTTACATCAGCTCGATTTTGGTGGGAACTTTAGACTGGTGGGTCAGCACTTCTACACAAATGTCTGCTCGAGATTTTGCTCATTTGATTATCAAATTAATTTCTAATGGCCATTTGACCGTCCTTGGGGTCAATATTAATCGCGAAAATTAAAAAAGTTACTGATGAAACTTCTAGGATAGCCGTTGTTTTTTAACTTACGGATACCTTCGAATTTTCATCAGTAACTTTTTATTTTTTCAAATTTTCTATTTCTTCGATTGTTAAAGGACGATAGGCTCCTAGCGCTAAATCTGAATCCAATGCTAAATTGCCCATCCGAATGCGTTTGAGATAGAGAACGTACATTTCAACAGCTTCAAACATCCGTTTGACTTGATGAAATTTTCCTTCATGAATAATCACACGAATTTCACTAATCCAGCCAGATTGACTCTCTCCTTCGTAAATATTTTCGATGAATAATTCTCCTGGTCGTGCTTTTTCTCCATTTTTTAGAGTCAAGCCCTCAGCAAATTTATTGACAATTTCGTCAGTAACTTTTCCATCAATTCGCGCAAAGTATTCTTTTTCAACATGCTTTTTGGGTTGAGTTAAATCATGTCCCAATGCTCCGTCATTCGTCAAAATTAAAAGTCCCTCAGTATTTTTATCTAAACGTCCGACTGGAAAAATATCCTCACGAAAATCTTTTTCCGATAATAATTGAACAACTGTCTTAAAAAGATTATCTTTTGTTGCAGAAACAAGACCTTGCGGTTTATTTAATAAGTAATAATAATATTCTTGGTAATCTAAAATCTCACCATCAAAGGCGACTTGTCTAGAATTCTTGTCTACTTGAAACCTGCCGTCTCGCTGAACTTCCCCAGCAACTGTCACGCGCCCTTTTTTCAATAGAATTTTGACTTCACTACGGCTTCCGAGGCCACTTTCTGCTAAAAATTTATCTAGTCTCATGTCTTTTATTATATCAGATTTTGCTGACAGGTCTGTCAGTAACTTTTTCTCATTCTTATTCTCCATAAATATCTGCATCTGTCAGCTTAAAAATAATCATTGTTTCTGGTGGATATGCTGCCAATTGATTGGCAAAACTGTCATCATCATCTTTTTTGACTTTTGCTTTGATATTAATGGTCACTTTTTGATGTTCTTCAACAAGTGCGTCATAAAGTGTTTTTAAATCGGCAATATCTTGGCTGCTGGCTTTGGGTAAAATCGTATATTTGGTGTAATCTTTATCAAACCAAGAACCTTCTTTTTCAAAATCAACTGATGAATTTTCACGAATTTGCAATTTAGCTGAGATATCATAATCATAATCTTGCTGTTCAATTATTTTAGCAATTTTTACCATTGATTCATAATCACCACTTGCTTTTAATTTCAAAGTGGCTTTATAAGGAATCCCAGCAAGCTCTAAGCGACCCGCAATCATAAATGGGTCTGGCTCAGTTCCCTTGTCATCAAGTTGAGGTGGAGCAAAATTGACTGAGATTGAATAACCTTTTGTCAGTAATTGCTCATATTGCGTGATGACTTCTTCTAATTCGAGTCCATCAATAAACTCATTAAATGTACGCTCAGTGAGTTTGTTATTTTCAGCGGCTTCTTCTTTTGGATAGATAATTTTTACTTGATAGGTCATATCTACTATTATATCAAGATGTGAGCATAAATTGGGAAAATGCGAAGAAAAAATAGAAAATTTTTTGTTTCTATTTTTAGTCAGCATCAAAATTTATTTTTTTTTATCACTTTTTATTGGTGCAAACTCAATTATTATAGATTTTTATTTTTTATAAAAAAATAAATTAAATAGGCTAGGAAATTCAGCCTTTTTGCGTTAAAATAGTCTTTATGACATTAACACAAGAATTTGATACGATTGCGGCGATTTCGACACCGCTTGGTGAAGGAGCAATTGCCATTGTTCGTTTATCAGGGACAGATGCCCTAAAAATTGCTCAATCTGTCTATAAAGGAAAAAATTTAACTCAAGTTGCTAGCCATACGATTAATTATGGCCATATTTTTGAAGAAAAACGTCTCGTTGACGAAGTCATGGTTTCAGTCATGCGTGCGCCTAAAACATTTACACGCGAGGATATTGTTGAAATAAATACGCATGGTGGAATTGCAGTCACACAAGAAATTTTGCAATTACTTTTACGTAATGGCGCAAGACTCGCTGAACCTGGCGAATTTACCAAACGTGCCTTTTTAAATGGACGAATTGACTTGGCTCAGGCTGAATCTGTCATGGATTTAATTCGAGCTAAAACTGACAAAGCTGCCAACATTGCCGTAAAACAACTTGACGGAAGTCTTTCAAAAATGATTAATAACATTCGTCAAGAGATTCTCGAAAGTTTGGCACAAGTCGAGGTCAATATTGACTATCCAGAGTATGATGATGTGGAAACAATGACTTCACAAATGCTCCTTGAAAAAACGGCTCATTTTGAACAGCTTTTGGAAAATCTTTTATCAACAGCTAAACGCGGAAAAATTTTAAGAGAAGGTTTAAAAACGGCGATTATTGGTCGGCCAAACGTTGGAAAATCAAGTTTACTTAATCAATTGCTTCGTGAAGAAAAAGCCATTGTCACTGATATTGCTGGAACAACGCGCGATGTCATTACTGAATTTGCCAATATTGGCGGTGTTCCTCTTGAACTAGTGGATACTGCTGGTATTCGTGAAACAGATGATTTAGTCGAAGCGATTGGGGTTGAACGTTCTAAAAAAGCTTTGGCTGAAGCTGATTTAGTTTTACTCGTTTTAGATGCCTCAAATGAATTGACTGACAAAGATTTAGAGCTCTTAGAACTGTCTAAAAATTCAAATCGCATTGTTCTACTCAACAAAACCGACCTGCCAGAAAAAATTGATAGCACTCAAATTTCTGGTGATTTTATCCGAATTTCAGCTCTTAAAAATGAAAACTTAAATGCTGTTGAAGAAAAAATCAATCAAATTTTCTTTGCCGGTGAAATTGAAGCCAAAGATGCAACGGTATTATCTAATGCCCGCCACATTTCAATTGTTGAAGAAGCTTTGAAGGCTCTTAAAGAAGCAAACTCTGGGCTTGCTCTGGGCTTACCTGTTGATTTAATTCAAGTGGATGTCACACGTTGTTGGCAATTACTTGGAGAAATCACAGGGGAAGCTGCCCCAGATGAATTGATTACACAACTTTTTTCACAATTTTGTTTGGGAAAATAAAAAAGAGTTCAAATGAACTCTTTTTTTTTACTGACAGAAATTGGTCAATCATCAAATCATCCCTTTAATTTCTGTCAGACATTTTCTAACAAACTGGTCAGTCATTCCACCGAAATAAGTTCCTTGAAAGTTTCGACCGTTAATCACGATTAATTTTTTATCGACACGATAAGCTCGAACGTATTTGGCAGCTTTTCCTACTTCTTCTTTATCAAATATTTCTTCGATTTCAGTTCCAGCATTTTTAAGTAAAATTTTTAAATTACTTACTGACAGACTTGTCAGTAAAACATCTGGTTCTAAAAGTTGCAAAAGTTGCGGAAATTTCATCTTGAATTGTTCTTGTTGGCTCTTAGCTAAACCTGGCCAAACTGGATGTGTCGCAATTGGGGTAAACAAATCAATATGTAAGGCTCGATTAATTTGATTTTCAGATTCTTTATAAGCTGAATCAAAAACAGGTAAAAATTTTGCTAACTGATTGAACCAAGGACTAGGATTGTATTCAAAATACCGATTGAGATTTGACTTGTAAGTTTCCAAATTTACTGACGAAAATTCTGTCAGTAATTTTTCATAACGTTGATTTTCACCAAATTCTGCATAAGAAGCATTTTTACTGACCGTCAGTATTTTTAAGTCTGATTTTTCATATTTGGCTAAGTCACCAAACCACAAAAGTGGCATACTATTTGGAATCAAAACTTCTGACAGCTCAGCTTTATTTTTTAAGTCGATAAAATCTGTCCACGTTTCTAAAATCAAGTGGTCTAATTTTTCATTATCCATTTTACTCATCAATCAAAGCCCCCGTCAACATTAACTTGAGCAATCAAATCAGGAAACTCATCTGCATTTTTAAAAATTTCAACTGCTTCTTTTCTAGCCACTTCTAAAATATTATAATCATTGACTAAATCAGCCGCAATAAATTCTGGAAGTCCTGACTGACGAAGTCCAAAAATCTCTCCAGAACCACGCATTTTCAAATCTTCTTCGGCTAAAATAAAACCATTTTGTGTTTCTGTCATAATTTTCATCCGTTGTTTTCCTGAATCGGACTTAGGATTTGCTACTAAAATGGCATAAGATTTTTTTGTTCCCCGACCAACACGACCACGCAATTGGTGAAGCTGCGAAAGTCCAAAGCGGTCAGCATCCATAATCACCATAATCGTAGCATTAGGAACGTCAACTCCCACTTCAATCACTGTTGTTGAAACCAAAATATCTAATTTTTTAGCCTTAAATTCTTGCATGATTTGGTCTTTTTCATCATTTCTCATTTTTCCATGTAAAAGACCAATTTTGGCAAATAATCCAAAGTATTCATTTAATTCCGCAAAAAGAGCTTCTGCGTTTTTCAGGTCCAACGTTTCACTTTCCTCAATTAAAGGTGAAATAAAATAAACCTGTGAATCTTTAGCAACCTCTGCTTTTATCCAACTTAAAACTTCGGAAAATTGTTCATGTTTGACCCACCTTGTAGTAATGGGTTGACGTCCCTTGGGTAGTTCATCAATAATTGAAACATCCATATCCCCAAAAGCCGTAATCGCAAGCGTTCTTGGAATGGGTGTAGCTGTCATCATTAGAACATCTGGATTTTGCCCTTTTTCTCGTAAAATTTTTCGCTGATTAACTCCGAAACGGTGTTGTTCATCTGTAATCACAAGACCCAAATTATAAAAATCGACCCCTTCTTGAATTAGTGCATGAGTTCCAACTACCATATGTGTATGACCACTAACTAAATCAGCCAAAATCTCGCGGCGCTCTGCCACTTTCAAACCCGAAACCAAAAGTGAAATTTGCAATTCTGGAAAAAGAGCTTTCAAGTTTGCAAAATGCTGACGGGCAAGGATTTCCGTTGGTACCATAATTGCTGCTTGAAAATTCGCCAAACAAGCCGCGTACATGGCAAGGGAAGCAACAACTGTTTTACCAGAACCCACATCACCTTGCAAAAGTCGATTCATGTGATAAGGAGATTTCATATCCGTCAGAATCTCTGACAAAGCGCTTAATTGAGCACCTGTCAGTTCAAAAGGTAATTCAGAAATCTTCTGATCAATTTCTCCTTGCTCAAAAACAACTTCTAATCCTGCTCGGCCCGACTTTTCTTTATTTTTTAAGGCCTGTAATTTCAACTGAAACATGAATAATTCTTCAAATTTTACACGACGTAAAGCCTGCTTATGAGCTTCCATATCTTCAGGAAAATGCATAGCCAAAACGGCTTCTTGCCGGTTCATCAGACGATATTTTTTAATCAAAAATTCTGGTAAGTTCTCAGGTAATTCTGATAGAAGGTCTGATTCAAAAACCTGATGAATTACTTTGACCAATTGACTTTGTTTCATACCAGCTGTCAAATGATAAACAGGTTCTAAGCCATCGTCCACCTGAGCCACAACTTTCATCCCCATCAGTTGTTGCTTTGCCTGCTCCCATTTTCCGTAAACTGCAATTTCCTTACCAACTTCCACTTTGTCAGCCAAATAAGGTTGATTAAAAAAGCTGACAGCAACCACGGCCTCACCTTCTTTAATTTTAAATGAAAGTCGATTACGTTTAAATCCGTAATACTGGACATTAGCTGGTGTCACTACCGTTCCAATAATTGTTGCTTTTTCTCCGTCAACAAGTTCAAAAACCGAACGACTTGCGAAATCTTCATAACGAAAAGGGAAATAAAGCAATAAATCTTGAACCGTGAAAATTCCTAACTTATGGAAATTTTCCACAGATTTCGGTCCCACACCTTTTAAAAATTGCACTGAATCTGTTAATTTCATACTTTTATTATACCAATATATAAGGTTAAATGCTTCAAAAATCAAATATAATTTGCTGACAGAGAATTTATCAGCAAAATTTACTGACAGAAAGCTCTGTCAGTAAAAAAATAATCAGAAATTACTCTGATTATTTTTTATGCTTTCTTAACAACTGAACCCTTCAAAGCAATTGCTCCAAAGCCCGGAATTTTTGAATCAATAAAATGTTCATTTTTCCCTTCTGGATTAATGCGAATGTTTTTCACTTTTGTTCCCTGCTTAATTGGTTTTGGCATTCCCTTAACTGGCAAATCTTGTACAATAACAAGGTCATCCCCAGTTTCTAACTCATTTCCTAAACTATCAAGGACAATAAATTTTCCAGCTGCCTCAATTTCCTCAAGAGTAAATTCATTTCCACATTCAGAACAGCCAAAGCTCGTATCTGATAATTCATAAGTATATTCACTTGAACAATGAATACATTTTGGTGTTTCCATCTTCTCTCCTTTATTAAATCAAAAAAAACCAGCCCGAAGACTGGTTTTTATACCGTTAAAATCGGAAAATTATTTAGCGATTTTAGCGAAGTATGCAAGTGTACGAACAAGGTTTGAAGTGTATGACATTTCGTTATCGTACCAAGATACAGTTTTAACAAGTTGAGCTCCATCAGCTGAAGTAACTTCAGTTTGAGTAGCATCAAAGAGTGAAGAGTTTGAGATACCAACGATATCAGATGAAACGATTTGGTCTTCGTTGTAACCAAATGATTCATTTGAAGCAGCTTTCATAGCTGCGTTGATTTCGTCAACTGTAACTTCTTTGTTAAGGATAGTAACAAGTTCAGTCAATGAACCAGTTGGAACTGGTACACGTTGAGCATGTCCTTGAAGTTTACCTTGAAGTTCTGGCAATACAAGACCGATAGCTTTAGCAGCACCTGTTGAGTTAGGTACGATGTTTTCAGCTGCAGCACGTGCGCGACGGAAGTCTCCACCACGGTGTGGGCCATCAAGAGTCATTTGGTCACCAGTGTAACCGTGAACTGTAGTCATTGTACCAACTTTGATACCGAATTGTTTGTTCAAAGTATCAGCCATTGGAGCAAGACAGTTAGTTGTACATGAACCAGCTGAAATTACTGTTTCAGTTCCATCAAGTACTTCGTGGTTAGTGTTGAAAACGATTGTTTTAACATCAGATCCACCAGGTGCAGTGATAACAACTTTTTTAGCACCGTTAGCGTGCAAGTGTTGTTCAGCTTTTTCTTTAGTTGCGAAGAAACCAGTTGCTTCAAGAACGATTTCTGCACCAACTTCAGCCCAGTTGATGTTAGCTGGGTTAGATTCAGCAGTAACTTTAACGAATTTACCGTTAACTTCAAAACCACCATCTTTAACTTCAACTTTACCATCAAAACGACCTTGAGTTGTATCGTATTTAAGCAAGTGAGCAAGCATTGCTGGATCTGTCAAGTCGTTGATTGCAACAACTTCAACACCTTCAACATTTTGAATACGACGGAAAGCAAGACGACCGATACGACCGAAACCGTTAATACCAACTTTAACTACCATTAGTAGTTTCCTCCTTATAGGGATTAGATTTTATAAAAGGCTTACCTTTTAAATTGACTAAGTTAACAATTTAACTTACTCTTTTATTTTAACACTTTTTTTAAAATTTGCAAACATAAACTCCCTTAGAAAGCGCTCTACAAAAGCAAAAGAAGTCCACTTCTCTTGAAAGCGTTTAACATTAAAAAAGCTCGTACTTTTAAGAATAGTTTCTTCTTCCACTTCTATAAAAAAGCAATAAAAAAATTTACTGATGAAACGCTCAGCAAATTTATGATTTATTTCTTACCAAATAAACGCCCAAAAAAGCCCTTATTATCAGTGGTTTTTAACTGTTCTTGCAAATCCGTAAAAAATTGTTTTTGATCTGTCAAAGCTTTTTCCATTAACTCTTGCTGTTTTTTAATCTGTACATCTTTTTCAGCAATTTGAGCATCTTTTACGTTTAATTGTTGATCTTTGGAGATAAGTTGACTGTTTAAACGTTCAATCTCAGCGTTTTTATCTTTCATCAAAGCGCTAATCATTTCGTAAGCTGCGGATGTTGCATCATCTGTCTTAAGCGCAACCTCAGAACCTTTGTCAGCATTTTCTTCCAGAACCTCTGCCTTGGCAGTCACCACTTTTCCGTATAGTCCTTCAAGTTCATGAATTCCCTCAGCATTAACGACTGTTACATTCTTCTCATTTTTTTCAACAAATTTAGTATCTAGCGACTTAACACGTTTATTCATCGCTTGGCGAGTCACTCCAAAAAGCTCTGCCAATTCACTTACTGTTTTAGTTTTCATATCATCCATAATACCATATTTTCGGCTAATTATACAGACTTTTGTAAAAATTTTATTTGCATATCGTTCCAGTAATTATTAAAAATATATTATAATTATATTATAATGTAAATTTCCAAAAGAAAGGGCTAAAAAATATGAAATATAAAACAGAATCCATTGATAATATAAAAAAATTCTATGATATTAATAGTAAAACTGGTCTCAGTCCAACTCAAGTCACAAATTCACGAATAAAATACGGTCATAATAACTTTGAAGAACAAAGTGGCCCAAATATTTTTCAAAAACTTCTTCATCACCTCTTAGAAGTCATGAATATCATTCTTATTTTAGTTGGTGTTCTCTCAGCCTATTTGGCTTATATCAGTAATGGAAACTATACTAAAACAATTGTTGTTTTACTTATCGTTGCCATCAACGTTTTCGTTTCAATCTTCCAAGAAAACAGGGCGGAAAATGCACTCGCTGCACTCAAAGAGCTTTCCTCACCAACATCAACTGTTCTTCGTTCTGGAAAACGCCAAACTATTCCTTCAAGTGAATTAGTCTGCGGTGACCTCATTGAGCTGACAGCCGGCGTACAAGTTGGAGCTGATATTCGCTTACTCACAAGTAATAGCCTGCAAGTTGATGAATCTTCACTGACAGGTGAATCAGAACCCATTGACAAGAATGCTGACCTTGATATTACTGACGAAGTTCCTCTTGGAGATCAACTGAACATGGTTTTCTCAGGAACAAATATCCTTAACGGAACAGCCGAAGGAATCGTTGTCGCAGTTGGTTCCGAGTCTCAAATGGGACAAATTGCCACACTTATTGGCGAACAAATAAAAGGAAAAACTCCTCTTCAAAAAAGAATCGATAAACTTGCCAAACGCTTAGCAGTCATTGCCTTTGCTGCTGGAATCTTAATCTTTGTCATTAACCTTTTGTATGGAAATGTTCCTTTTGTTGATAATTTAATGACCGCCGTTGTTTTAGGAGTCGCTGCCGTCCCAGAAACACTTCCAGTTATTGTTACCCTCAGTTTGATTTACGGTGTAGAAAATATTGCTCAGAAAAAAGCCATTATCCGAAATGTCCCTGCCGTTGAAACTCTTGGAAACGCAACAGTCATCGCTTCTGACAAAACCGGAACACTCACACAAAATCAGATGACCATTCAAAAACTTTGGCTATCTGGACAAGATAGTTGGTCAGGAGGTCAATTATCAAGCTCTGAAGTTTCCTTAATACAAAATTTTGCTTATGCCTCAAACGCCAGTGCACAACTCATTGACGGTGATTGGGAAATCCATGGTGACCCAACCGAAGCAGCAATCATTCGCTTCTTAATTACTCATGATCTCTATGAACCCGAAAAAAATCCAAAACGACTTGCCGAACTCCCTTTTGATAGTTCACGCAAAAAAATGACCGTTGTCATTCCACATCCGCAAGATAATGAAAAATATCTTGTACTGACCAAGGGCGCTTTTGATAGACTTGCACCAAGCAGTCAACATCAAGCACAGCATCCACAGCTCCTTTCTTCAAATAAAGAGGAGACTTCCACTCACTTATCAAATGATTTATTGAGTCAAGCCCAAAAAATACATGATATTTTTGCTGACCAAGCCCTACGTGTTCTTGCTCTTTCTTACAAAATCATCGATAAAGTCCCAGAAGATTTAACTGAATTAGAAAATAATCTTACCTTTCTTGGAATCGTGGGAATGATTGACCCTCCACGATTAGAATCAAAAGCCGCTGTTCAAGAAGCAAGGGCTGCTGGTATTAAACCAATCATGATTACAGGGGACCACGCGCTTACAGCAAAAGCAATCGCTCAACAAATTGACATCTATCGTGACGGAGATAAAGTTATTGACGGCTTAACGCTCAAATCAATGACAGATGATGAACTTAGCCAAACGATTGAACAAATTTCGGTCTATGCCCGAGTAAGTCCTGAAGACAAACTTCGTATTGTAAAAATCTGGCAAGAAAAAGAACAAATCGTCGCCATGACAGGAGACGGGGTCAATGACGCACCTAGCTTAAGAGCAGCCGATGTCGGAACTGCAATGGGAATAGCTGGAACAGAAGTTGCAAAATCCGCTTCTGATATCATTCTTGCTGACGACAATTTTGCGACCATCGTCGCTGCCATTCGCGAAGGCCGTCGCGTTTACACCAATATCAAAAAAACAATTTATTACCTTCTCTCAGCAAACGTAGCTGAAATTCTAACAATGCTCATTGGAGCAATTGTCGGTTGGGGAATGCCTTTTACAGGAATTCAACTCCTTTATATCAATGTCCTTGCTGATGGAATTCCCGGATTTGGACTTTCACGTGAAAAAGCCGACAGTCATATCATGGAACAGCCACCTGTTGGAGTCAAAGAAAGTATCTTCTCAAGAGGAGTCAGCTGGCGTATCGCCATTTGTTCTACAGCATTCATCATTACTGCTCTAGTTGGTTTTTATCTTGGTAGGTTTATTGAAATCGCTGGATTGACACCCAACCATCAACTCGGACAAACAATGGCCTTTGTGATATTAACCCTTGCTTCTACGATTAATGTCTATAATGCTAGAAGTAATGAATCTCTCTTCACAAGAGGAATTACCACTAATAAAATGATTTTTGGTACCACCTTATTATCACTAGGAATAACCGTTCTCTTTACAAATGTTCCTATTTTGATGAACATCTTAGAAGTTGCTCCTTTATCAATGACACACTGGCTAATAGCGATCATCTTAGCTTTAATCCCAACCCTTGTCATTGAAATTACAAAAGTGATTCTTAATAAACAAGGGAAAAAATTTATTGGCTAAAAGAAAGGCTCAAAATAACTTGAGCCTTTTTATCTGTCACTTATTCATGGAATTCTACAACCATCTTCACCACTTCATCATAAGAGTCTTGACAGCCATTTTTCACCCAATTTCCTAAAACATAAAATAAACCAGCAGCCATAAAATCGTTCCAAAATTTTTGCTTTGTCCCTAGATAATCAGCCCAAGTCGTTGTTTCATTATAAAAAATAGTCATCTTTTGAGCAAATACCTGAAAAATCAGCGAATAATAATTCCCCTTGACAGCTTTTTCTATTTCTTCTTCTTGTTCAACAAATAGCCCCACCAACTTCTCACTTAAAATAAGTGAGTTAATACTTTCTAGCTCCAAAAGTTCTTTAAGAAATTTATCATAGATTAGCTCAAAATACTCTAATACGACTTCTTCTTTATTTTTGAAGTGCCGATAGAAAGTCATCCGACTCACCCCGGCTTTTTTGCAAACTTCTGTCAATGGCAATTCATTGATTGTATATTTCTCTAAACACAACATCGTTCCTTCAATAATAAAGTCATGAAAATCTTGATATTGCTCTTTTCGCTTCATTTCTGTTACACTTTCATTTTGTTGTCACTTTTAAAGACAAACCGTCCAAAGTTAATTGTAAAAGTTCTTTTTTGCTGTTACACTTGTATCACATAAATATTATAACACAAAGGAAAATTTTATTATGACAAACCAAGAACCAATAGCAAACTACAAATTTAATTATAAAACAACAGCAAATAAAGTTATGAAAAATATTAATCTTTCAGGAAAAACAATCATCATCACTGGTGGGTATTCTGGTATTGGTTTAGAGATGACCAAACAACTTTCACGTGCTGGAGCAAAAATTATTATCCCTGCCCGAAGAATGGAAGTGGCCAAGAAAAATTTATCTAAAATAAAAAATATTGACATTCTTCCCCTTGACCTCACCAATCCAGAAAGTATTCATCAATTTGCCGAAAGTTTTTTGCAAAATAATTCAAAACTAGATATTCTTATTAATTCCGCTGGATTAATGTACCTTCCTTTAAAAAGAGATTCACGAGGAATAGAATATCACTTTGCCACAAACCATCTAGGCCACTATCAATTAACAATGGAACTTTTACCCGCTTTAAAAAATGCAAAAAACTCAAGAGTTATAAATTTATCCAGTCGTGCTCAACAAATGACACCATTACTAGAAGATTGGAATTTTGAAAAAATAGAAAACTATAATCCCCAAATAGGCTACCAACAATCTAAAACTGCCAACGTTTTATTTTCAATAAAACTAGATGAACTAGGAAAAAAATATGGAATTAGAAGTTTTGCCGTCCACCCTGGTATGATTCCAATGACAAATATTGGTCGTCAAAATTCACCAATTACCCCTTGGCTCCGCTACCTAGCCGACTATTTTAAATTAATTCATATCCCCGTATTTTTTAATGCACTTAAATCCGGCTTTGACCGAAGTAAATATCGCTATTTAAAAACAATCGCTCAAGGTGCCGCAACACCTCTTTGGGCCTCAACAAGCCCTGATTTAGAAGGTAAGGGTGGTCTTTATTGTGAAGACCTTAATATTGCCAGACTTATGACATCAGAAGAAGCTAATAATTTTTCTGGAGGCCTACGTCCGCATGCAATAGACCACAATGACGCAGATAGACTTTGGCAGATTTCAAAAAATATAACAGGTCTGGATTTTGAATAAACCCTTACTATAAAATAAAACTGACCTATTATAAATAGGTCAGTTTA
This sequence comes from Lactococcus sp. S47, assembly GCF_016517475.1. NCBI lineage: Bacteria > Bacillati > Bacillota > Bacilli > Lactobacillales > Streptococcaceae > Lactococcus > Lactococcus sp. S47. The sequence continues at coordinate 1,715 of NZ_JACVUB010000011.1, read as the reverse complement.
TCTATTTTTTCATTAGATGAAACTTATTATACATACTACTTTTGATTAAATAATGGCATTTATATTAAAAATACACAAACTTCTTTGACATGGTATTGATCAAGTGCTAATATTATACTATATATTCGAAATAGTTTGAATATATAGTTTTTTTATAACAAAGGAGATGCTTATGAAGAAGAATTTAAATGAACTTCAAAAATTTATAGTGATGAACCTGCAACACTCACTAAAAATTTTTATAAGAGAACAGCCATGATTTTAAAAAAATACAAACTTAATATTTTAGGAATTCTATTTTTTCTTTTATTAAACATTCTTTATCAATATCCTCTTGTTTTAGTTTTTGCCTATTTCTTTAATAAAAGAATCTTTTTCTTTACCGATTTTTTATATACTAATTCCTCTTGGACCTTACCACTATTAATGACTTTGGTATTAATACTCATTTTTATAATTGCTTGGAAGCTCGGATATCTAAAAAATACACTTAAGAACTGGGATTTAAAGCGTATTTTTTGGCTAATGGGGATTGTGTTTTTCACTTTAGCAACCAATTATCTAGTAACAGTACTTGTCCTAAAAACACAAATTATTTCTTCCGTGACGAGTGATACTGGTATGTCGGATATTTTAGGCCAACTACCAATCCTTTGTCAAAAATATATTTTAGGAATTATTGTTCCACTTTCGGAAGAGCTATTGTTTAGAAGTTATATTTTTGGATCAATAACTAATAAAAAGGTTGCCTTTTTAATATCTTCTGTACTTTTCGCTCTTGTCCATACGGGATTTTCTTGGTACTTACTTCCATATCTCATCCTTTCTTTTATTATTACTTGGGTTTATTCAAAAAGAAATAATTTCATCGAGAGCGCGATTGTCCATAGCTCAGTGAATCTTTTTGGTGGATCTGCAATCAAACTACTAGACACATTTTTTAAGCTATTACCTTATTAAAAAATAATGTAAAAAGGAGAACTATGAAAAATTTTATAAACAAACCAAATAATATTAAAAGATGGATCTTATTACTATATTCTATCCTTTCGCTAATTATTATCATCACTTATATTATTTTTAACCATACTTTTTTTAAAGTAGATTGGCAACGGTATGATATAGATGGGACTTACAGGGGAAAGGTGGATGAGATACTAAAACATGGCGTCTTCTGGATAAATGGTAATTTAACAGCAATCAACTCTACACTACTGATTTTACTTCTTGCTGTGGGAGCAGTTCTTTCCCTATTAATTTTCTATTTAGCCTGGCATAATCTAGCAACTAGAACATGGACCCCAATTCTGTGCTTAGCAGGATTTTTGATTCCTCTAATCGTTAATGGCGACGGAAATATTCTCAAATCCTTGATTATTGGCTATATTTTTATCATTGCTGGAGCAAGCTTCTCAGTTCAGGCTTTACGCTTTTCCTGATTTTAAAAACGCATTTAATATAACAAAAAACTACAGAATTCAATAATTTTCAGTAGTTTTTTATTAACTATAAAATAATCCAATTAATTATATAAAAAAGCTAACAATAGGCATGTTAGCTTTTATGTTATGCCGAAGGCCGGGGTCGAACCGGCACTCCCGTGAAGGAACCAGATTTTGAGTCTGGCGCGTCTGCCTATTCCGCCACTTCGGCGAAACATAACAACTGGGGTAGCTGGATTCGAACCAACGCATGAGGGAGTCAAAGTCCCTTGC
>NZ_JACVUB010000010.1:0-71835 GCF_016517475.1 Lactococcus sp. S47 | reverse complement strand
TGGTTTATCCCCTGGAGATTATTCCTTTGTTGAAACCAAAGCTCCAACAGGATATATTTTAAATACAATACCAGTTCATTTTACAATTTCAGCTGAAGAAGAAGGTCAACCACAAATGGTTATTGCCTCGGATAATTTTATCAATTATCAAGGTTCAGCCGAATTAATTAAGCAAGATAACGAAGGTCAGCCACTTTCTGGTGCAGTTTTTAAAGTTGTTGATAAAGCTGGCAAGACAATCCAAGCTAATTTAACTTCTGGTAAAGATGGTAAAGTGGTAGTTGATGGATTATCCCCCGGAGAATATTCCTTTGTTGAAACCAAAGCTCCAACAGGTTATATTCTAAATACAATACCAGTTCATTTTACAATTTTAGCTGAAGAAGAAGGTCAGCCTAGTCTAATAATTGCTTCGGATAATTTCGTTAACTATCAAGGTTCAGCACAATTAATCAAAAAAGATAGTGAAGGTCAACCCCTTGCGGGCGCTATCTTCAAAGTAGTTGATAAAAATGGAAAAACAGTCAAAGAAGGCTTGACTTCCGACAAAGATGGTAAAGTAAGTATTGATGATTTAGCCCCCGGAGAATATTCTTTTGTTGAAACACAGGCTCCGACAGGTTATATTTTAAATACTATTCCTACCCATTTTACAATCTTAGCTGAGAGTGAAGGACAACCTCAACTGGTTGTCGCTTCAGATAACTTTATTAATTATCAAGGGTCAGCTGAATTGATTAAGCATGATATCAACGGTCAAGCTTTATCAGGTGCAATCTTTAAAGTGATTGATGCAGATGGAAAAACCATAAAAGAAGGTTTAACTTCTGATGAAACTGGTAAAGTATTAATTGAAGGTTTGGTTCCAGGTGACTATTCATTTGTTGAGACTAAAGCCCCTGAAGGATATATTTTGAATACTCTGCCAGTTAACTTTAGCATCTCAGGTGAAGAAGAAGGCAAAGTAAAAGTAGTCATGGCTTCAGATAACTTTATTAATTATCAAGGATCAGCTGAGTTGATTAAACATGACAGTCAAGGTCAAGCTTTAGAAGGTGCAATCTTTAAAGTTGTTGATTCAAAAGGAAAAATAATCAAAGAAGATTTGGCTTCCGATAAAACTGGGAAAGTATTAATTGACAATTTGGCACCAGGAGATTATTCATTTGTTGAGACAAAAGCTCCAAGCGGCTATATCTTGAATACTTCAAAAGTTGATTTTACTATTTCAACAAAAGAAGAGGGTCAACCCAAAGTAGTCATGGCTTCCGATAATTTCATCAACTATCAAGGATCTGCTGAATTAATTAAACATGACAGCCAAGGTCAAGCTTTAGAAGGCGCAGTCTTTAAAGTTATTGATTCAAAAGGAAAGAGTATCAAAGAGAACTTGGTTTCTGATAAAGAAGGAAAAGTTTTAATTGAAAATCTTGTACCAGGAGATTATTCATTTGTTGAGACAAAAGCTCCAAGTAGCTATATCTTGAATACTTCAAAAGTTGATTTTACTATTTCAACAAAAGAAGAGAATAAACCAAAAATAGTTATGGCTTCAGAGAACTTTATCAATTATCAAGGCTCTGCTGAATTAATTAAGGTAGATGAGAATGGTAAATCTCTTTCAGGTGCAGTCTTTAATGTTACTAATAGTGAAACTCATGAAGTAGTTATTAAGGGGATCAAAACTGATGCAAATGGAGTAATTAAGGCAAATCATCTAAAACCAGGTAAATACACTTTTGTTGAAACAGAGGCTCCAGCAGGTTATCAATTAAGTCAAGAAACTAGAGCTTTTGAAATTAAAGCAAGCGCAGAAAACAAACCACAAGTTGTTAATACTGGAAAGTTCGTCAATAAAAGACTTCCAATTACACCTAAAAAGCCAGAATTACCTAAGACAGGAGAAGAACGAAATACTTTCTTGCCTATAGTTGGTGTTGGACTATTAATGGTGGGTGCTACTTTATATGTATTTTTTAAAAGACGTAAAATGTAAAATTATATAAAAACATGGCTTTAGCCATGTTTTTGATTTGGAAAAAGTGGTAGTGACTTAATACAAAAATATTTTAGTTTGTAATACGATGAAATCATGGTTCGTTATAATGTCAAATTATTTTCAAATAGTCAAGGTTCGATTTTTTAAAAAAATTAACCATAAAATTAACCAAAAAATAAAGAAATATATAGGAGTATTTGTGACGATAAATACGAAAATTTATAAAATAAAAAGTCACTAAGAAGATTTTTAGTGGCTTTTTATTTTATAAATTATTCAGGATATGTGGTTTCATGCCGAGTGCAGGAATCGAACCTGTGACCCCTTCGTTACGAGTGAAGTGCTCTACCGACTGAGCTAACTCGGCACATAATGAGAATGGTTACCCACTTTTATTATGATACAACTTTTTAAACCTATTTTCAAGAACTAGAAGTCTTTGGCATTGGGTTGATTGTAGCCGTAACGCTCACAGAAATCTTCTCGGAATTCCAGAAGGTTGTCATCTATAATGGCCCCGCGAACGTCTTTCATTAGATTTACGAGGAAGTGAAGATTGTGGTATGAACAAAGACGAAGGCCAAAAGTTTCATCGGCTTTGATTAAATGACGAAGGTAGGCGCGTGTATAGTTAGTACATGTGTAGCAATCGCACATTGGGTCAAGTGGAGTAAAATCGTGTTCGTATTTAGCATTACGAATGTTAACTCGACCGAAATGAGTCATTAGAGTTCCATTACGAGCAATTCGTGTAGGAAGAACGCAGTCAAACATATCAACTCCACGAATAACACCATCAATCAAGCTATCTGGTGCACCAACACCCATTAAATAGCGGGGCTTGTCTTCTGGAAGCATTGGTGTTGTAAAGTCAAGGACAGCATTCATTTCTTTATGAGATTCACCAACGGCAAGACCACCGATAGAATAGCCAGCGAAATCCATTGAAGTCAAGTCTCTAGCTGATTGACGACGTAAATCTTCAAAACCAGCTCCTTGAACAATTCCGAAAAGTCCTTGGTCATTTGGACGACGGTGAGCATTGAGGCCACGCTCAGCCCAACGGGAAGTTCTTTCAACAGAGGCTTTGACATAGTCATAGGGTTGATAGAAAGGTGGACATTCGTCAAAGGACATCATGATGTCAGAGCCAAGATTATTTTGAATGCTTATTGCTTTTTCGGGGTTAAGAAAAAGTTCACGTCCGTCCAAATGGCTCTTGAACTTAACGCCTTCTTCTGTGATATTTTTTTTGTTTTGAACTAGGCTGTAAACCTGGAAACCACCACTATCAGTCAGGATAGGTTGGTCCCAATTCATAAATTTGTGAAGACCGCCAGCTTCAGCGACGAGTTCATCTCCGGGTCGTAACCAGAGGTGGTAAGTGTTTGAGAGAATAATCCCTGAGCCTAATGTTTTGAGTTCTTCTGGGCTCATTGTTTTAACGGTAGCTTGAGTACCTACGGGCATAAACATTGGAGTTGGGAAGGTACCATGTGGTGTGATGATTTCTCCTAATCTTGCTCCTGTATGTTTTTCTTTTTTTATTAATCTGTATTTTATTGCGTGTTCTGTCATAAGATTCCTTTATTTACTCGTAGAATCGAGTCTTCTTGTAGCTTAAAAAGCAAGCACTTATAAGTATAACAAAAATTAAACGCTTTTTATAGATGATTTTTTGAAAATCGGGCGAAAGTCTTAGAGATTTTACCTATTTATTGGTATAATTAAGTAAATATAATGTAAGACAAATTATTGGGAGGTATTTTATGTCAAGATGGGAATTGAAAAATCAAGCCAAAGGAGCTTTGAAAGATAATTTTGGTTCAAAAATGTTACTCTTTATTATTCCAATTATTGCGGGGATTTTAGGTGGAGGAAATGGTGTAAAGCAGTCCATGGACTACAATACTTCTAATTTTGATAGTATTCCAGGTAGTGTTTGGATGGTGATTAGCTTTGCGACTTTGCTTATTGCTATTTTAATGATTGTTGTAGCCTTGTTTGTTTCAGTTGTAACAGTTGGGGCAATTTTTAACTATATCAAAATTTTCCGTGGTGAACGAAATAATCCACAATTTAAAAATGTTTTTGGACCTTTCTATGATGGTTCAGCTGGCAAAATTATTCTTTTAAGTATTGTCAAAGGGGTGATTTTTGTTGCCTTGATGTTTATCCCAGTGATTGGTTGGGCATTTGCAATTTATTTGGGACTTGGTTGGTCACAAGCAACTTATGTTTTGTTTGATCAGTTAGAAGAAGGACGTTACAGCGGTGTTATGGGCGTTCTTAGCGAATCAGCAACAATGATGAAAGGTTTGCGTGGAAATTACTTCATTTTCAAGTTGAGTTTCTTCTGGTGGTATGTTCTTTATGGTATCTCAGGTGGTTTAGCAGGATTCTGGACTACTCCTTACCTCAACATGGCTTCAATTGCTTATTACGAAAATATTGGTAAATAATAAAAAAGCTGTCAAAGTTACTGACAGCTTTTTTTATTTACTGACAGAACAATCAGTAGCTTAATTTTCACGTTTAGCATGACGTCCATGAACGAAATGGTAAATGACAGCAATTAGAAGTGCAAGAATTGCTGAGGCAAAATAGAGATTACGATAGCCTAATAGAGGCATAAATATTCCTAAAATAAAGGGTCCAAAACCGACACCCATATCCATAAAGCCAAAGAAAGTAGAAGTTGTGATTCCTAAACGATGAGCTTCTGAATTACGGATGGCAATTGCTTGTCCAAAAGGCGAAAATGAGCCGTAGCCTAAACCGATAAATATAGCAGCAAGGAGCAACATCCAACCAGAATGAGCAAAACCAATCAGTAAAAGGCCAAGTGCAAAGAAGAGGTAGGTTGGATACATTACAAAGTTATCACCAAAGCCGTCAAAGACACGACCAGTAATTGGACGAGAAAGAAGGACAGTAATGGCATAAACTAAGAAGAAAAATGAGGCAGCCTCTGAAAGGTGAATATTACGAGCGTAAGCATCCATAAATGACAGAATACTTGAGTATGAAATACCTATGAGAAAGGCAATTAATGAAATTGGTAAAGCTTCTTTTTCAAAGTAATTTGACCAAGCGAATTTTTTATGCACTTTATTATCGACAGAATTAGAGCTGTCAGAAGTTTTTTCAACATGTATGAAGAAAATTCCGACTAAGGCAATAAATAAAAGTAAGGCAGAAAGCCAAATTAATGAATAAAAACCTGATGTCCGGTAAAGAAACATTGATAAAAAGGGACCAACTGCTGACGATAATGTGACAGAAAGCGCATAATAACCAATTCCCTCACCACGTCTTGAAGAAGGAACAATGGCACCAGCCAAAGTTCCAGAAGCTGTTGCAGCAATACCGAATCCAAGTCCATGTACAAGACGTAAAATTAATAGTAGAACGACACTATGCACAAAGAAATAAGCAAAGGTAAGCAAGAAATAAATGAGTGTTCCTATGTACAAAAGTTTTTTTGCACCAAGGCGTTTCATATTATTTCCAGCCCAAAGTCGAGCAATAAATCCGCCGACAATAAAAATTCCAGATAAAATACCAGCGATACTAGCAGAAGCGTGATAACGTTCCATAGCCATTGTACCAATAACAACAGTAGGGAGATAAAAAACAAGATAAAAAATAAAATTAAGTAACATATTAACAACGAAAGTTGTTGTCCAAAGTTTTTCTTTCATAAAGTTCCTTTCTTTGAGAAAAATTTATGAATGCGTAAACATCCGCCTAAAAAACAGATAAAACTCCCGCTTTTTAGACGAGAGTTTTGTGTTTGCGTAATTCAACTTTATTATTGTATCAAAAAAAATCGATAAAATGTTGCCGGGGAAACGTAATAGTCTATAAAATAACTTTTGTAGTCATTTTTTCCCTAAGCCTGAATAGGCATATTCAATTTTAATACAGCGATTCATCACAATTTTATTTCTTCCTGCTTCTCGAAGAATTTGTTCAGCTTCTTGAGATTGTAAGCCCAATTGCGCCCAGAAAATATCGGCGTCAGTTTCAATGAAGTCACGAGCAACATCCGCCAAAAACTCACTTCGACGAAAGATATCAACGATATCAATATGAAATGGAACTTCTTTGATAGAAGGGTAGACTTTTTCACCTAGTAATTCACGGCCAGCAAGTCTTGGATTGACTGGAATAACATGGTAGCCATTTTGTTGTAATCCTTGAGCAATTAAAAAAGATGAACGGTCTGTTTTATCGCTAATCCCAACGACAGCGATGGTTTTTGCATTTTTGAGATAATCAAACATTGCCTCTTGTTCTGGATTTTCAAATTCGTACATTAGATTTCCTCCTCCTGCTTTGTTTTTATTATACAATATTAAGGGAAGTGGTGTGGTTTAAAAGCTTCTTTAAAATGATTATAAAAATTTTTCAGAATTGTAAAATTCTTGAAATTTTTTGCTATAATTAGGCTATGAATAAGAAACAAATAAAAACACTAACAAGCGTCATTGTAGTCATTATTGCACTGGCTGTAGGATATTTTGGTTCGGGACGTCTGCATTTGGGACAAGGAAATAATTCGGCTACTGATAATAGTAGCCAAGTTTCCACAAAATCACTGGCAAGTTCGGTTAAACAAGCTCCTTTAACTTTTAAAAATCAAAGACAAATGGTCATGGCCAATACTGATGCTTTAGGTCGTGCGGTTGATTCACATATTCAATTGAATGATTCTCAAGAACCTAAAGTCAAACGTGAACCCTTGACCTATAATCCGGTTGGTTGGCATAATTATAATTTTTATTATAAAAAATCAGATGGTTCGATTGGTAAAATGTGGCTAATGGCTCGTGGCCATTTGGTGGGTTATCAATTTTCAGGTCTAAATAATGAAGCAAGAAATTTAGTGCCAGAAACGGCTTGGTTCAATGGTGGAAATTTCACTGGAACGAATGATGGAAATACAGCCAGCATGCTTTATTACGAAAATCGTTTGGACAGTTGGCTTGCAAATCATCCCAATTATTATTTAGATTACCAAGTGACCCCTCTCTACGAAGGAAATGAACTTTTGCCTCGACAAATTCGTTTGGCTTATGTTGGAATTGATAAAAATGGTCAAACCTTGTCTATCAAACTCGGTGGTGGTCGTGAAAAGTCAGGAAATGGTGGAGCAACTGTCGTTGTTCTTGACAATGTCGCTCCAAATGCAAAAATTAATTATGCTGACGGGACCGCAGTTAACACAGTCAGCCCTAAATAGTTACTGACAGACTGTTCTGTCAGTAAAATAAAGCTCTGTCAGTAAAAAAATGCTTGAAAAATCAGTCAAAAGACTGAGAATTCGGGCTTTTTTTCTTGCTATAATTAATATATAAATACAAATTCATGAGTGATTAGAATTTGTTAATTATCGGAGGAAAGAGAATGTTTTTACTACTTATACTATTTTTAGCTATGTTACTTTTTATAAAAGGATTCTTTAAAATTGTTTTACCTGCTTTGATTATATTAATGATTTTGAAATTTTTGTTCGGTGGTTTAATGCTCTTACTTAGTCCGCATTTTTGGGGGACTTTGCTCGTAATTAGCATTATTGTATGGCTTGTGAGAGCCAGTCGTAGTCGTTACTACTAAAAGGAGAAAAAATGTTTGTAGGATTTTTATCAGGTTTGATTGTAATGGGGGCTTTGCTTTCAATTTTGTTAGTGCTTTTGGGAGTGATGGCATTGAGAGTATTTGTACGCTATATCTTGCCCATTTTACTTATTTTACTGATTGTTCGTTTGATTATTTCAGGGATTGTACTTTTGTTTAACCCGCACTTTTGGTTATTCATTGCTGTTGTCGCTTTGGTCCTCTGGATTCTTGGTAAAATCAGGAATTAAGTAGTTTATAAATAATATTAACTTATAGAAATTACTGACCTTTTTGTCAGTAATTTTTTGCTTATAATTTTATAATCATTTTTAACTTTATTGAGTGTTTTCCAAAAATTTGGTATAATTTTTTTACAACTGTGTATTTGAAACAAGCATTTTGTTTATAAAAAAGATTTCCGCTAAGGAAACATCGGAGGACGTCATGTCAAATGAATACAGATCCCGCTCGTCACGTCGTGAGCGGAGAAGCTCTCGTTGGGCAAATAAAGATTCTGATGTCGTGGAAGCGGCAGCGAATCAAGCAATCAGGCATTTAGAAGAAGAACCAGAAGGTCAAAACGTCGAACGAACTTCAAGACAAAAATTGACACATGAAAAAACACTCAGAATTCCTTTAGCAGTCTATGGATTACTTACGGGTCTGTCAGTGCTTTTAGCATTAACTTTTTATGCATTTCCTTTGTGGAAACCAGTAGCCACAGCCAGCCAATCACAAAACCTTTATTCAGGATTTGCGATGCATCATGGTTTAGTTCCTTTTAATGATTTTTATGGGACAGGTGGTACGGTTTTTTATCTCATTAATTGGTTAGGGAATATTGGTGGGACGACTTGGCTTTTATGGCTTTTTGAAATTATTGCTTTACTAATCAGTGGAATTTTAGTTTACCGCTTAGTGGGTCAACAAACGAAAAATCAAACGGCATCACTAACTGTATCGGTTTTTACCTTAGTTATTATTGCAGGTTTGGCAAGAGGAGGAGATAGTCCAACGCTCTTTGCTCTTCCTTTTGCCTTATGGGCAGCACGATTTTTGAGTTCTTATTTCCAAGATAGTTCTACAGATAGGGGATTTATTCGATTTGGAATGGCAGCTGCCTTTGCCTTAGTCATTTCTCCTGTCATGTCAGTTTTCTTTATTTTATCTGCTATCGCTCTCATTATTCATAATGTGGGTAGCCGTAAAATTGGACGTGGTTTTTACCAAATGCTGGCAACAATTTTGGGAGTTCTATTAGTAGGTTACTCAGTCGCTTATTATTCTCTTGAAGAACAAACAATCTATACTTCTATTGAACAATCTATTTTAATTCCCTTTACACATTTTGGTCCAAGTGGTGATTTATTATTAACTCTTGCTAAAGCTTTAGTTCTCACTCTTATTTTTGGAATTGTTGCAGGTTTCGTCCAAGGAATTGTACAACTCAAAAAGGGTGGACCAGCCAGAGTTTGGTATGTCATGATGCTTATTGGAATTGTTGGATTGACAACGATGATTGTTTTTGCTCAGACTTTTGATAGTTCTAATCTTTTGGCTGTCCTGCCATTTACAATAGTTTTTGCAGGTCTTGGGTTGACAGATAGCGATCAAATTTTGTTGAAATATCTGCAAAATCGTTTATTTGCTCCGATTTTGGCAATACTTTTTGTCATTTTTACACCAATTAGTTATCATTTCATGAACCGAACAATTGCTTCAGAAGAGCAAAGTGTGGCACAATATATTAAGGCAAATGCCACAGGTTCTGACCGAGTTTATGTTGTCGCTGATGGTAAAAATATTAACAATTTGACCAAAACAATTTCAACTTTAGATAATGTTCCAGCAAATTATCCAATTAAATTTACCCAAAGTTATGATTTGAAAGTGGGTAAATTATCAGATAAATTCGTTGTTTTACAGGCCAGTGAGAAAGCTCCGACTAGTTTGAAAAAAGTTTTAGATAAAGACTATAAAGTGACTAACTATGCTGGAAAATATTTCCAAGTCTATAAAAAGAAATAAACTAGTGTTACCAGAATCTGTTTGTAAGTTTTGAAAATCAAAACTTCATAATATTACGGAGGTCAATAATGAGAAAATTTGAAAAATCGCATAAACTTGATAATGTCAGCTATGATATTCGTGGTCCAGTATTGGATGAAGCACAAAGAATGCGAGCCAATGGTGAAAAAATTCTTCGATTGAATACAGGAAATCCAGCTGAATTTGGCTTTCTTGCTCCTGATGAAGTCATTAGTGACTTGATTCAACATGCTGTGGATAGCGAAGGATATTCAGATTCTAAAGGGATTTTCTCGGCTCGTAAAGCGATTATGCAATACTGTCAGCTAAAGGGTTTTCCTAATCTTGATATCAATGATATTTTCACAGGTAATGGGGTTTCTGAATTGATTGTTATGGCCATGCAGGGACTTTTGGACACAGGGGATGAGGTTTTGATTCCTATGCCTGATTATCCACTTTGGACGGCTTCTGTCAGCTTAGCTGGAGGAACAGCTGTTCATTACCTCTGTGATGAACAGGCTGGTTGGTTCCCTGACATTGATGATATTCGCTCAAAAATCACAAGTAATACAAAAGCCATTGTTTTGATTAATCCTAATAATCCAACGGGTGCGCTGTATTCTAAAGATTTATTGCTTGAAATTGTTCAAGTGGCTAGAGAAAATAATTTAATTATTTTCTCTGACGAAATTTATGACCGATTGGTTATGGATGGAGCAGTTCATGTTCCGATTGCTAGCTTGGCACCAGATCTTTTTGTGGTCACAATGAATGGCCTCTCAAAATCACACCGCATTGCGGGATTCCGCGTGGGGTGGATGGTTCTGTCAGGTGAAAAATCACATGTCAAGGGTTATATTGAAGGTTTGAATATGCTGGCTTCAATGCGACTTTGTTCCAATGTTTTAGCTCAATCAGTCGTACAAACTTCACTTGGTGGCACTCAATCGGTTGATAAATTGCTGTTGCCGGGTGGACGAGTTTATGAACAAAGAGAATTCATTTATAAAGCCATCAATGATATTCCAGGATTATCTGCGGTCAAACCTCAAGCAGCTTTCTATATTTTCCCTAAAATTGACAGAGAAATGTATAAAATTGATAATGATGAACAATTTGTCTTGGACTTTTTGAAGCAGGAAAAAATCCTGCTTGTTCATGGTCGAGGATTTAATTGGAAAGAGCCAGACCATTTCCGAATTGTTTATCTGCCTCGTGTGGACGAATTAGCGGAAATACAAGAAAAAATGGAACGTTTCCTTTGGCAATATCGTAAATAATAAATAGAAAAAGATGTATGAATAATTCGTATATCTTTTTTTGTTGAGAGTAATTTTCTGACAATTTTTATTGTTTTTCATGCTTTTTTATGTTATACTGATTATGAAAAATTTTGTATAAAAACAAGAATATAAAAAAATAGGAGAACAAAGTGGCTACATTACTTGAAAAAACACGTAAAATCACCGCGATTTTGCAAGATGGAGTGACCGATTTGCAACAAGAGTTGCCATATAACAGTATGACTGAACGCTTGGCAAACGTCATTGATTGCAATGCATGTGTGATTAATACGAAGGGCGAGTTGCTTGGTTACTCATTGCCTTATAATACAAACAATGACCGTGTTGACCAATTTTTCTATGATCGTAAATTGCCTGATGAATATGTTCGTGCGGCAGTACGTATCTACGATACAATGGCAAACGTTCCTGTTGACCGTCCATTAGCAATCTTCCCAGAAGAAAGCCTTGGCGATTTTCCAAAAGGTGTGACAACTTTAGCACCTATTTATGGTTCTGGAATGCGTTTGGGAACATTTATCATGTGGCGTGAAGACGGCGAATTCACTGATGATGATTTGGTCTTAGTTGAACTTGCAACAACAGTAATTGGTGTTCAACTCTCAAATCTTAAACTTGAACAAATGGAAGAAAATATCCGTAAAGACACCATGGCAACTATGGCTGTTAACACACTTTCATATTCAGAAATGAAAGCTGTTAAAGCAATCATTGAAGAGCTTGATGGTGAAGAAGGGCATGTTATCGCTTCTGTCATTGCTGACAAGATTGGGATTACACGTTCAGTCATCGTTAACGCATTGCGTAAACTCGAATCTGCTGGTGTAATTGAATCACGTTCACTTGGTATGAAAGGAACTTATCTTAAAGTTCTTAATACTGGTTTATTTGATAAACTTGCAGGACGTAATTTCTAAAAGCCAGGGTCTTAGCGCTTTAGCGCTTAGACTTCGGCTTCACAAAAAGCTCCTATCGTAGATGGGAGCTTTTCGTGCTTTATAAGAGTTTTAAACAAATTTTTATTAGATTAGAATGTGAAAATTACTAGTGAATTCATGTTAGCGCTTCGCCCTTTTATCATTCGCTTGTGACTCGCGTTGGTGCTTTATAAGCCTTTTAATCAAAATGCTATCAGGTTGTTTAGGTCAGAAGGTTGAACTTGCTGACAGAAGCCACATACATGGTTAGAGTACTATTTAGTTTCACAAACAGCTCCTATCTCAGATGGGAGTTGTTTGTGTCTTATAAAGATTATCGATTATCGATTTATAATTACTGACGAAATTATCTGTCAGCAATTTTTAAAATTGTATCAGAGATAAATTTTTCTGTCAGTAATTTTGCTTTCTATTTTTACTGACAAAAAGTTCTGTCAGTAAAAAAATGACTGGTAAATGGTTTAAAATCACTGACAGACTGTTAAAATGCCGATTTTTTGTTATAATTAACAAGAATAAACTCTAAAAAATGGAGATTGAAAATATGAGTCAAATTACAGAGGAACAAGTCAAGCACGTGGCGCTTTTGTCAAAGCTTGAATTCTCGGAAAATGAAGTAAAATCATTTACCGATACTTTTGGAAAAATCATTGATATGGTTGAAATGTTAGATGAAGTTGATGGTGAAGGTGTCCCATTTACTATGAATGTGGCAGATAATCTCAACTTCATGCGTGAAGATGTGGCAGAAAAAGGACTTGACCGTGAAAAACTCATGGCAGCCGTTCCTGAAAAAGAAGACGGCTTTATCAAAGTTCCAGCAATGCTTTCTGATGGAGGAGATGCTTAATGTCATACAATAACAAATCAATCAAAGAGCTTCATGAGCTACTTGTAAATAAAGAAATTTCTGCTCTTGAACTGACAAAAGCAACGCTTTCTGATATTTCTGCACGTGAACCACAAATTGATGCTTTTTTGAAAATTACAGAAGAAAAAGCTTTGCAAGATGCCGCCGCAATTGATGCTCGTGGAATTAATCCAGACGTTGTGACTGACGGAATCTCAATTGCTGTCAAAGATAATATTGTTACAGAAGGAATTGAAACAACAGCTGCCTCAAAAATTCTTGGAGGTTGGATTCCACCTTATAATGCAACGGTTGCGAATAAATTGAGCGAATCTGGGTTAATTACAATTGGTAAACTCAATATGGATGAGTTTGCGATGGGTGGTTCTGGTGAAAATTCTTCAGTTAAGCCAACCAAAAACGCTTGGGATCAAACAAAAGTACCTGGTGGTTCTTCATCTGGTTCTGCGGCTTCAGTTGCTTCTGGTCAAGTTCGTTTATCATTGGGTTCAGATACGGGTGGCTCAATTCGCCAACCTGCCGCATTCAATGGTATTGTTGGTTTGAAACCAACTTATGGTCGTGTGAGTCGTTTTGGTTTAATTGCTTTTGCTTCATCATTAGACCAAATCGGTCCATTGGCGCCAACAGTCGAAGAAAATGCTCAACTTTTGAATGTCATTTCTGGCTTTGATAAAAATGATAGCACATCATCAAATGTTGCAGTTCCCGACTTTACAAGTAAAATTGGTCAAGACATTAAAGGAATGAAAATTGCTTTGCCTAAAGAATATTTTGGTGAAGGAATTGATGAAAAAGTAAAAGAACAAATTTTGGCAGCAGCTAAACATTTGGAAAAATTGGGTGCCATTGTTGAAGAAGTTAGTCTTCCTCACAGTAAATATGGTGTTGCAGTTTATTATATTATTGCCTCTTCTGAAGCCAGCTCAAATCTTCAACGTTTTGATGGTATTCGTTACGGTTATCGTGCACAAGACATCAAAAATCTTGAAGATTTGTATGTAAAATCACGTTCTGAAGGATTTGGCCCAGAAGTTAAACGTCGAATTATGTTAGGAACTTTTAGTCTTTCAGCAGGTTCTTATGATAAACATTTCAAAAAAGCAGGTCAAGTTCGTACATTAATCATCAATGATTTTGCAAAAGTTTTTGAAAAATATGATTTAATCTTAGGCCCAACAACTCCGACACCAGCTTGGGACTTGGGAGCACGTGTTGATGATCCACTTTCAATGTATTTGGCGGATTTATTGACAATTCCAGTCAACCTAGCTGGCCTTCCAGGAATTTCAATTCCTGCTGGTTTTGCCGATGGACTACCTGTGGGAATGCAATTGATTGGTAAACGTTACGATGAAGAAACGATTTATCAAGTAGCGGCTGCTTTTGAAGCAACTACTGATTTCCACAAAAAACAACCGATTATTTTTGGAAAATAAAAAATGGAATTTGACGAATTAATCAAGCGATTAAATGCAGTTGCTGATGCAGGACTTTTTTACGGGAAAGATGTCTTTGATATTGAACGTTATCATGAAATCAAAGCGATTTTACCTCAACTTTTAAAGCATTCAACTACCTTGGCTAAAGAGGAGCTGACAGATCTCTTTCGTCCAAATAATTCTTATCCGACACCGATGATTGATGTGCGGGCTTTTATTCAAAATGAAGAAAAAGAGATACTCTTTGTTCGGGATAAAATTCAGGGAGACTGGGCCTTACCAGGTGGATATGGAGAGATTGGATTTACGCCAAGTGAAAATCTACTTAAGGAGTTGAAAGAGGAAGCTGGAGTTTCTGGAGAGATTGAGCGCTTATTAGCGATTTTCGATACAGACAAATGGCAATCGCAAGGAAAGCAATATTATAAATTTGTTTTTAAGTGTAAAGCTTTATCCATTGATTTTCTGGAAAATAGTGAAACTTCAGAAACGAAATTTATAAAACGCTCAGAGCTGACAAACTTGTCAGTAAAAAGAACGACCATGTCACAACTTAGTTTGCTTGAAAAATTGTCAAAAACCGGAAAACAATATATTGACTAGGATAATTTGACTTTCTTAAAGAAAGTATCGGAGAAAATAATGAACTTTGAAACAGTAATTGGGCTTGAAGTCCACGTTGAGTTAAGTACAAACTCAAAAATTTTCAGTCCCGCCTCAACAAAATTTGGTGGAGACCCTAATACAAATACAAATGTGATTGACTGGTCACTTCCTGGTGTTTTACCAGTCATGAATAAAGGGGTAATTGATAGCGGAATTAAAGCGGCTCTTGCTTTGAATATGGATATTCACAAATCAATGCATTTTGACCGCAAAAATTATTTCTATCCTGATAATCCCAAAGCTTACCAAATTTCACAATTTGATGAGCCAATTGGTTACAATGGTTCCATTGAAATTGAACTTGAAGATGGCCATAAAGCGACGATTCGCATTGAGCGCGCTCATTTAGAAGAAGATGCTGGGAAAAATACGCACGGAACGGATGGTTATTCTTATGTCGATTTGAATCGTCAAGGAGTACCATTGATTGAGATTGTCTCAGAAGCTGACATGCGCACTCCTGAGGAAGCTTATGCTTATCTGACAGCACTTAAAGAAGCCATTCTTTACACAGGAATTTCTGATGTGAAGATGGAAGAAGGTTCAATGCGTTGTGATGCCAATGTTTCGCTCCGTCCTTATGGTCAAGAAGCTTTTGGTGTGAAGACAGAAGTTAAAAACATGAACTCATTTAGCAATGTCAAAAAAGCTTTGGACTTTGAAGTCGACAGGCAAGCTAAGATTTTGCGCGCTGGTGGCGAAATTCGTCAAGAAACGCGTCGTTTTAATGACAAAACGGGGGAAACAATTTTGATGCGTGTTAAAGAAGGCGCTTCTGATTACCGTTACTTCCCAGAGCCAGATGTCCCTCGTTTTGAAATTTCTGACGAATGGATTGAGCAAATGCGTGAGAGCCTTCCAATGACGGCTAAAGCAAGACGTGCACATTATATTAATGATTTAGCTTTGTCTGATTATGATGCTCGTCAATTGACCGCAACTAAAGAAGTTTCTGATTTCTTTGATCAAGCGATTAAATTTGATACTGACCCTAAATTGGTGTCAAACTGGTTGCAAGGTGAAGTGGCTCAATATTTGAATAGTGAGAAAAAAGAACTTCATGAGATTGGCTTGACTCCAGAAAATCTGACAGAAATGATTCGTTTGATTTCAGATGGAACAATTTCTTCAAAAATTGCTAAAAAAGTCTTTATTGAATTAGCAAAAAATGGTGGTTCTGCCGAAGAATTTGTCAAGAAAGCTGGTTTGGTTCAAATTTCTGACCCTGCAGTGCTTTTGCCAATCATTCATGATGTATTTGCTAAGAATGAACAATCTGTAGCAGATTATCGTGGTGGGAAGCAAAATGCGGCGAAAGCTTTGGTTGGTCAATTGATGAAAGCAACTAAAGGACAAGCTAACCCAACGGTTGCGCAAAAACTTTTGTATCAAGAATTGGATAATTTCTAAGGATCAGCTTTATGAAACAGCTATCCTACATTTCGTTCGGTCATAAGTTAGTGGAAGACAGTAATATGAAAACTTTATTTTGTTTTGCCAGTTATAATAATAAAAATATCCGTCCTAATTTGAAACGGATATTTTTTATTATGATTGATAAGTATGGTAAAATGTTGGCAGAATGAGTTTGTCAGCAGATATATAAAACTCAGCTTTTAAAGGAGAACCATGCTTGAAATTAAAGATGCAACTTATTGGGCGGAGCAATTAAAATCAGGAAATCTTTCTGCCAAAGCGTTATTAGAAATGACAAATGACAAGATTCAAAAGCTCAATCCGCGTTACAATGCGATTATTGCTTATGATTTAGAAAAGGCAAAAGCAGATTTAGCTTTAACGAGTCAAGGTTTTTTTGCTGGTCTTCCTTTTGCTTTGAAAATGTTGGGACAAACTCATAAAGGATTGCCTGATACGGCTAGCTCTCACCTCTTTTCAGAGAATGTGGCATCAGAGGATGACAACTATGTTAAAGGACTCTTAGATGCTGGTTTCACGCCATTTGGACAAACGAATTCTCCAGAGTTTGGCTTTAAAAACATTTCTGATTCAAAACTCTACGGAGATACACGAAATGTCTGGAATGAAGCTTATTATTCGGGAGGGTCTTCTGGCGGAGCGGCGTCTGCCGTGGCTTCTGGGATGTTTGCAATTGCTGGAGCTTCAGATGGCGGTGGGTCGATTCGGATTCCAGCCTCATTTTCGGGCTTGATTGGACTTAAAATGACGAGAGGGCGGATGCCACAAGGGCCTGATTCTTACCGAGGATGGCAAGGAGCATCGATTTCTGGAGCTCTTGCTGTATCTGTGCGAGATACGGCTCGTTTTGTGCTTGAAATGCAAACCCTACAAGAAGCAGCACCTTATCAGGCAAAATTGTTGGACGAAAAAGAACTTATAGCGCTCACTGAAAGTACTGGCCAAGCTGTCAGCAATAATTTATCAAGAAAGTTGAAAATTGCTTATTCACTCCAAAGCCCGATTTCTGAAATTGAATTATCAAAAGACGCCATAAATGCATGCCTAAAGGCAGTAGAGTTTTTAGAGCGTCAAGGTCATGAATTGACAGAAGTTGATTTTCCCATAGAAGCTCGTCCTTTGATTCAGTCTTATTATCGTATGAATGCGGCTGAAACAGTGGCCATGTTAGAACCTTGGGAACGGGCTGCCGGACGAAAATTGACGAGTCAAGATGTTGAACTTTTGACTTATGCGCTTTTAGAAGCCGGAAGAAAAGCTCCGGTGTCTTCTTATATCAACGCTTTAGCTCAGTGGGATCTTGCGGCTAGAGATTTTACTGACAAAATTTATAAAGATTATGATTTATTTTTGACGGCAACAACTGCTAAAACAGCCCCTAAAATTGGTCAGGAATTAATGACAGCGGAAGTATTAAAAGAAATGTCAGAAATTAGCCAATATGAATTTGAACAACAAATAGAGATTATTGAAGCCGCTTTTGAGCGTTCATTAGCTTTTACACCTTATAACTTCATCAGTAATTTAACGGGTCAGCCTGCGCTTTCTCTGCCCGTTTATGTTAATGAAGAAACGAATCTGCCACTTGGAATTCAACTTTGGGGACCAAAAAATTCTGAAATTGAATTATTGAAAGTTGCTAAAGAATTTGAGGAAGCGGGTCAATTTATTTTACCCAAAGCTTATCAATGAGTTTGATGTTATTTTACTGACAGAAATTTTAAATCAAATCTATCAGTAAATTTAAAAGAAAAACCACCCTAAGTGGCGGTTTTATGCTAAATCCTGATTTTGTCTAAAACGTTTAATCATGCGGATGGTTGTTGGAATTAAGATAGAGGTTGAACCCAGCCAAGCGGCAGGATTACTTGAGATAATTACCGTATAATTGAGTAAAAGAACACCAATGATAGCGACTCCTGCCCGCATGAAAAGCTCTGCAAAGCCACACAATGTTGGAATCTTGGCATTACCTAAGCCTTGAATTGTTGAGCGGGTAACGAATAAAATGGCTAACAACCAATAGAAACTTCCGTTCACAAGATAATAGTGACTCGACATCTCAATAACGGCTGTTTGGCTACTTGAAATGAAAGCAGTGGTGAAATAGAAGTGAGCAAGGTTTAAGATAATGGCAAAGATAATTGACCAACCGACAGCAATTGTAAGAGCCCGTGTTAAGCCTTGATTAATTCGTTTGTACTGTTTAGCCCCATAATTTTGTGCTCCAAAGGTTGCCATGGCAAGGCCGATTGAAATCATCGGGAGCATCGCAAATTGGTCAATTTTAGAAACGATGGCTTGGGTAGCGACAGCATTTGTTCCCATTTTATTCAAAGCGACTTGGAGCGTGATAGAGCCGATGGCAATAATACTTGATTGAAAGCCCATTGGAATACCAAGTCTAGCATGGTGGACAATTTCGGCACGATCTAGCCGCCATAAATTTTTTGAAATTTGAAATTCGGGAACTTTTCGTTTGATGTGCCAAAAAAGAAATAATACCGAAATCATTTGGGCTAAAATTGTTGCTCCACTTGCTCCAGCAATTCCTAATTTTAAGACTAAAATAGCAAAATATTCAAAGGCAATATTTAAAATTGAGGCAGCAATCAAAGCATATAATGGCGTTTTAGAATCGCCCAAAGCCCTTAGAGCATTAGACAGATAAGCGTAGAGATTAGTGGCAATCATTCCGCCTAACATAATGCTTAGAAAGGTCTTGGCACCTTCAAAAATTTGGCTTGGGGTCTGCATAACTTGAAGCAAAGGTCCCACAAAAATAAGGGACAATATGCTGAGCAAAATAGAAATCGCAATTGTAAAGTAGAGGCCCGTGACATAGGATTTTTTTATGGCTAACTCATCTTTTGCCCCGAAACGTTGGGCCGTTAAAATTGTCAAACCAGCAGTCATTCCTTGAGCAAAACCGACAATTAAAAAGTTGATAGAGCCTGTCGCTCCAACGGAAGCCAATGCATCTTTTCCCAAGGTTTGACCGACAATCAGAGTATCTGCCGTGTTATAGAGGACCTGAAAAAAGTTACCCATAAGTAAGGGCAAAGTAAATGCAATAAGTCCTGTTAAAATATTTCCTTTAGTTAAATCTTTCATTTTTTCCCTAAATACACTAAGTTGATTTCTTTATTTTAGCCCATTTTAATCGTTTTTACAATAGTATTTTTGATAAAATATGAATTATTTGTAAAGGCTTACGAAAAAATAGTCTGTCAGTAAAATTGACAATAAAAAAATCACTGACAAAACTGTCAGTGATTTTTATTTAAAGCTGTAATTATTTTTGGATGTTAACAGCTTGAGGTCCACGAGGGCCATCTTCAACGTCAAAAGTAACTTTTTGACCTTCGTCAAGTGTTTTGAATCCATCAGTTTGGATAGCTGAGAAGTGAGCGAAAACGTCGTTTCCTTCTTCAGTAGTGATAAAGCCGAAGCCTTTAGTTGCGTTAAACCATTTAACAGTTCCTTGTGCCATTTTTGGTACTTCCTTATTTATAAATTTGTAAATCTAATTTCTTGAATAGGAATGAACCCAAAAGCACAGAACTAATCGTAAAACAAAAACTTACACTTTCATGTTATCATAGTTAATATGGAAAGTAAAGCAGAAAACCGTAAAAAAATATTACAAATGTTAAAAAAATTTTCAGACTACGAGAAAAGGCGTCAGAATAAGGATGTTTTAAAGCAGTTAACCGCTTCCTCAAAATGGAAATCTGCAAAAAAAATAGCGCTTTATATGTCAATGCCAATTGAATTTAATTTGACAGAACTTTTCGACCAATCTGACGACAAAGAAATTTTGATTCCTAAATGCTTACCTGAGCGTCAAATGATTTTTGCCAAGTATGATAAAGAAAATCTTGTTCGCTCAAAATTTGGCTTGCTTGAGCCAAAATCTGAAATTGCAGTTGAGCCTGATTTTATCCTTGTTCCAGGCTTAATTTGGAATGATGAGGGTTATCGAATCGGTTTTGGTGGTGGTTATTATGACCGGTATTTGGCTAATTTTGAGGGAACAACGGCCTCTGTACTTTATGATTTTCAAAAAATGGATTTTGAGGCGGAAAGCCATGACATCGCAGTACAAGAACTTTTTATAGGGAGAAAAAATAATGAATTTTAATGAAATTAAACGAGATTTTACACGTTATAAGGCAACTTATATCTTATCAATTATCACACTCTTAGTTTGGTTATGGCAATTTTTTACTTACGGAATATCGGCAACTTCAGCAATCAACTTGTTCAATAGTGGAGCCATACTTGGTCAAGTTATGCTGTTTGACCCAAGCCAAATGTGGCGTTTGTTTACGGCACTCTTTATCCATATTGGTTGGGCACACGTTTTATTAAATGTGGCGACGCTCTTTTTCATCGGTCGGCAAATTGAAAATGTTTTTGGTTGGCTACGTTTTACTCTGATTTATCTTTTGTCAGGAATTTTTGGTAATGCCATGGTTTTTCTTTTGACACCTAGAGTGGTTTCGGCAGGAGCATCTACTTCTATATTTGGCCTCTTTGCGGCAGTTGTTGGTTTAGCATTTTTTACAAAACATCCATTTTTACAACAAATCGGTCGAATGTTTACTGTGTTGATTGTTGCTAACTTGGTTATGAATCTCTTTTCTTTAGGAAATGTAAGCATTTGGGCACATATTGGCGGGGCAATTGGTGGACTGCTTTTGTCAGCAATTTTTGCTCCTAAGGCTTTCATTCCATCTATTCCCAAACAATACCGTATTTTTGCAACAGGCGCCTTTGTTATTCTCTTGGTTCTCTTTATCGGTTTACCATTTTTCAAGTAAAAATATGTTTTGCTTTTGAAAACATGAAAGTGCTTGCAAAGAATCTTTAATCTTGTTAGAATAAACTTAGTTAAAAAACTTGCTGAGGGAGAAAAAAAGATGAGAATTGATAAAATAGTTGATGCCCCGAGAGAATTTATCTTTGAAAAAATAATTGATTCGTGTCTATTTGACATTGAAAAAAATACAGGGAAACGTCCGAAAGTTAGAAGCTTAAATGGTTATGAATATAGTAAGAGCTTTGGGAAAAACCAAAGAGGAAGTATTAAAATTACAGAACTGACAGAACCAAGCATTTACGCTTTTACGACTAAAACAAATCGCAATACTTTTAGTACTCGCTGGGAATTGCATAAAATTGATGACCGAAGCACTCAGGTGGTCATTGAAGAGAACCAAACATCAAATGGTTTTATTCAAATGATTAACGACAAAGCCGTTGGTTTTTTCTTGGGACGTTTTAAAAAGCGCCAAATGGTTGCTGTTTTGGATAATGTCAATCGAGCTTACAATGGCGGTAGAGCAAGATAAGTAAAGTGTCAGACAATGAAAATTTTAAGACTTTCAAATTTACAAAGAAATAAGTTGTTTTCATGCGCTTTATTTTCAGTGATAAGCTAGGCGGAAAGATTATAATACTAAACTGAATTTTCAGTTTTACTGTTTGACTTTACTGACAGAATCAGCCTTGAATGATGATTTTGAATTGGAAAGAATTAAAAAGTACTGATTGCTCTTAAGAACAAGATACTGAAAGCTGTCAGTAATTTTGGGCTAAATATTTGGTCTCGAAGAAATTAAAATTTGGATTTGAAACAGCCGATTTTGGCTGTTTTTTTACTGGAAGATTAGAAAAATCAAAAAAGTAAACGTTAACAAAAATGTTTTCTTATTCCTACAGATTTGTGTTAAAATGAACTTATGAATGCGAATACAAAAAATAATAAAGAATTTTTAGATTTGGCAACTTATGCCTTTCATAAGCCTAAAACAAAGGAACGGGCAAAAGCTTTTGACAAATTACTTGAATTTTCAACTCCTTATGGCCACTACGAAAATCAAAAACTCACGTCAATGGTGATTGACTCACACTTTAATGTTTATTGGAAAAATCAAGAAGTCAAAACTTCTGGAATTGGTTATGTTGCCAGTTATCCTGAGTTTCGAGGCAATGGAGCCATTCGACAATTAATGACCAAAAGTTTGCGAGATAGTTATGAAAAAGGAGTGATTTTTTCATATTTAGCACCATTTTCATATGCTTTTTATGAAAAATTTGGTTATCATTATGCTTTTAATCAAAAACATTATCGACTAGCAGCTCAAGATTTTCCTAAAGGTAAGAGAAGTGCGGGCGAAATTAGTCGAGAAAAGTTTGAGTTTGATGATGAAAATGCTAGTGAATTTTCTGTCAGTAAAAATACAGCCCTTTTTAAAGTACTGACAGAAGTTCATCAAAAGGCTGATAATCAGGGCTCACTTATTCGCTCTCCAGAACTTTGGTCTTACTTTTTCAGTTTTAAATCACAACCTCACTGTGCGATTTATCGCGAAAATGGTAAGGCTTTGGGCTATCTTCTCTATGAATTTTCAGAAATGACATTTGTTATCAAAGAACTGATAACTTTGACTGACGAGGCAAAACAAGCATTTTATCGTTTTATTTCAAGCCATGCTGGTTCATTTTCGGAAATTAGTTGGCAAGCACCCTCAGATATTCTCCTTGAAGAAGAACTGACAGAGCCACAGCGAGCAGAAATTAAACTTGTTCCTTATATGCAGGCACGAATTGTTAACTTACAGGAATTTTTAAAAGTACACGGTCAGCCCGATTTTTCAGTTGAAATTACTGACGAAATTATTCCTGAAAACAATATTAGTCTCGGAGAAGGAAAAAGAGAAAAAATGACCATTGGCCAATTTACGGCAAAAATTTTAAAAGAGAATCAGGCGATTCTTCGTGAATATTTTTAAAAAAGTTACTGACAGCTTTGTCAGTAACTTTTTTGATAAAAATTAAAGAAATTAAAAAATTAGAATATTGTGGGAGGAGTAGTTTGTTTGTTACACTGATATTACTAACAAAAATTGGTATAGGTCAATTCGCCTTATTTTAAAGATTTTAACGAAAGAAAGCGTTAAACCTATCTAAAAATGAGAATTTATCGTTAATGTTTCAATTTAAGAAACATGTTTTTTTTAAGATGATATCGCTTGCAAAAATGAAATGAAAGCCTTATCATAGACTTAAGGTTTATTTCAGAAATAAAAAAAGGAAATAAACAAATAAGAAAAAGGAGAAAAAAATGGGAAAATTAGGGGTATCTATCTATCCAGAACGCTCAAATTTTGAGGCAGATAAAGCTTATCTTGATTTAGCGCATCAATATGGATTTAAGCGTGTCTTCACTTCTTTACTCGAAATTGATGGAGATAAAGAAGGGGTTCTTGCAGCTTTCAAAAAAGTTGTTGATTACGCCAATCAGTTAGGAATGGAAGTCATGGTGGATATCAATCCAGGTCTCTTTACACAACTTAACATTAGTTATGATGACCTCAGCTTTTTCCATGAAATGGGTGCAGATGGAGTTCGACTTGACATAGGATTCACAGGAGCCGAAGAAGCCAGAATGACCCG
This sequence comes from Lactococcus sp. S47, assembly GCF_016517475.1. Taxonomy (NCBI): domain Bacteria; kingdom Bacillati; phylum Bacillota; class Bacilli; order Lactobacillales; family Streptococcaceae; genus Lactococcus; species Lactococcus sp. S47. The sequence continues at coordinate 48,058 of NZ_JACVUB010000010.1, read as the reverse complement.
AAATCCTTACGGAATCAAAATTGAAATCAACATGAGTCAGGGAACAACCTATGTTGATTCAATAATGGATTACTCACCTGATACTGAAAAACTGTTGGGAAGTCACAATTTCTACCCACATCGTTACACAGGATTGGAATTTAACCATTATCTTAAATGTACAGAAAAATTCAAGGGCTATAATTTAAACACCATGGCCTTTGTCAATTCGCAAGCAGCAACATTTGGTCCTTGGCCAACTCAAGATGGCCTTTGTACTCTTGAAGACCACAGAAGCCTTGAAATTGCGACACAAGTTAAACATTACAAACTCCTCGGTGGAATTGATGATGTGACTATTGCCAATGCTTATGCGAGCGAAGAAGAACTTAAAGCGATGAGCCAAGCATTTAACGCAAGCATGCCTGAGATTAAAGTCGTTCCACGTGAAACAATCAGCGAAAATGAACGCAAATGTCTTTTTGAAGCGACACATAGCTACCGTGGTGATAAATCAGCTTATATGCTCCGTTCAACAATGACAAGAATCACTTATAAAGACCTTGAATTCCCCGCTCACGATACTGATAAAATTCAACGTGGCGATGTCATTATTGACAACGAAGGCTATGGTCAATATAAAGGTGAGACTCAAATCGCCTTACGTGAAATGGAAAATGATGGTCGAGTCAATGTCGTTGGACGTATCGCAGATGATGAATTATTCCTACTCGATTTCCTAAAACCATGGAGCTCATTTAAACTTATCGAGAGCAAAAAATAATCGATAATCTATGCCTGTCAGTACTGACAGAACCTTAATTATGTTCAAAAAGTTTTTTTGAAAGTTATTTATTATTATATTATAAAGGAGGAATTCCATGAACGGAATTACTGCGTGGATGGAGAAATATCTCGTCCCTGTTGCGGCAAAGATTGGGTCTCAAAAACACCTAGTTGCGCTGCGTGACTCATTTATCGGTATGTTGCCAGCAACACTTGCTGGTGCCTTAGCTGCCATGATTTCAGCTATCGTGACAACATTCCCGTCAGCTATCCAACAAATGATGTTGGGAGCAACAGCATTCTCAAAATTAGCACCAGAGAAAGTCTGGACACTTGCTAATACACCAATCATTGGTGATTTGAACAATATTTCAGCCCTTGTTAACCAAGGAACACTGACAGTTATTGGTCTTATCTTTGCCTTTTCTTGGGGTTACAATTTGGCCCGCGCTTACGGAGTCAATGACCTCGCTGGTGGTATCGTATCAGTTGCAACCTTATTTGCAGGTTTGCCAAACCAAATGGGTAAATTTACAGCAGCCCTTGGTACAGGTAAAGCTGGTGTAGCAGCAACTGACAAGCTTAATGGCGTTCTTGGTGATCAAGGACTTGCCGCTTGGAAACCACTCTTTGCCTCAGCTCACCTCGATGCTGGAGCTTACTTCACAGTTATTATTATGGGTGCCCTTGCAGTTATTATTTATGCAAAACTCATGCTTGCTGACATCACAATTAAGATGCCAGAATCAGTTCCACCTGCAGTAGCAAAAGCTTTCTTAGCAATCATTCCTACAATTGCAGCACTTTATATCGTTGGTCTAATCTACTACATTATTGGTAAATTGACAAATGACTCTGTCATTAACCTGATTACCCACTATATCGCAGAGCCATTCCAAATTCTGTCACAAAATATCTTCTCAGTACTGATTGTTACACTCTTTGTTTCAGTCTTCTGGTTCTTCGGTCTTCACGGACCAAACGTTTTGGCACCAGTACTCGATGGTATCTGGGGACCTCTTGGACTTAATAACCAAGCCCTCTACTTCCAAGTTCACTCACAAGGTATCCGTGACTTGATTGCTAAAGGTGCGGTTGATAAAGCACATGCCATTAATGGTGACTACGTTAACCTTTGGGTACGTGGTTCATGGGACGCCTTTGCATGGTTTGGTGGATCAGGTGGTACAATTACACTTGTTATTGCAATCATTCTCTTCTCTAAACGTAAAGACTACAAGATTGTTGGACGTCTCGGACTTGCACCTGGTATCTTCAACATCAACGAACCAGTCCTCTTCGGTCTGCCAGTTGTCTTGAATGCAATCTTCTTTATTCCATTTGCAGTCGCTCCATTGATTTCTGTAATCATTGCCTACACTGCAACAGCCCTTCACTTGGTTGACCCAGTTGTCAATGCTGTGCCATGGGTAACACCACCAATTATGAATGCCTTCATGGCAACCGGTTTTGACTGGCGGGCAATTGTCCTTACAATTATCAACTTGATCATTACCTTTGTTATCTGGGTACCATTCGTTATCGCAGCTAACAAGTTGGAAGAAACTGAACTCGACTAAATTTGAAATTAATGGTAGAGCAAGTAAGAAAACTTGCTCTACACATTTTTTGTTAAATCTGGTAAGATTTATAATATAAACCTTATCAGATGTGATAAAAAACACTCATAGAGGAGGAAATACTATGATACTCGTAAATTCTGCAATGATGCAAAAAGAAATTATTCAACTTTTAGAAGAAAATGGCTTTAAACATACAAAAAAACAAGGATTAAAACTTTTCTTTGAAACACCGACAGATGATGCAACGACTGACGCAGCAATGGCTAAACAGCTAATTAAAGGAAGCTCATTTGGAGCAGCTGTCTTCTTTAATGTGAGTGTTGTATGAGTACCTGGGGCATCGCTTTTATCAGTTTAGGTCTATTGCTTGTGGCTTATCATAACTGGCTTGGTTTAGCAATCGTTTTAATTGGCTTGGCAATGATTCTTATTGCACGCAGCCAAAAAAAGAAAGCCAACAAAATAGAAGCAGAAAATCAACAAGCACATAAAGATATAAAAATAAAATCAAGAAAATAAAGTTGTCTTTTAAGACAACTTTTTTAGGATAATCACGTAAAAATAAAAAAACAAATTCCAAAAGATAAAACAAAATAAAACGGTTACAAATGTTATAATATAGACTATAAACAAGTAATGGGGGAATAAAATGGAGCACAAAAAATTAAAAGCATTTCCAAATGATTTTCTATGGGGTTCAGCTTCGGCAGCCTATCAAGTTGAGGGAGCACCTTTTGAAGATGGCAAAAAAGCCAGTGTCTGGGATAATTTTGTCCGTATTCCAGGCAAGACTTTTAAAGGAACGAATGGGGATGTCGCTGTTGATCATTATCATCGCTATAAAGAAGATGTGGCTTTAATGAAAGAGTTGGGCCTTAAATCCTACCGTTTTTCAATTGCTTGGACGCGGATTTTACCTGACGGACGTGGCGAAGTCAATCAAGCAGGCTTGAAATTCTATGAAGATTTGATTGATGAGTTGATTGCTAATGAGATTGAACCAATTGTCACGATTTATCATTGGGATTTGCCCCAAGCCTTAGAAGATTTATATGGTGGTTGGGAATCACGAGAAATTATTGCAGATTTTGTTAACTATGCTGAAGTTTTGTTTAATGCTTTTAAAGGTAAAGTAAAATATTGGGTATCGCTTAATGAACAAAATATTTTTACAAGTCAAGGCTGGTCACTCGCGACTCACCCACCTGGAAAAAGAGATATGAAACTTTTTTATCAGGTCAATCATATTGCTAATCTGACAAATGCTGCGGTAATCAATAAATTTCATGAACTTGAAATGGATGGACAAATTGGCCCTTCGTTTGCCTATACGCCACAATATGCTAAGGATTCTGACCCACTCAATGTTTTAGCGGCTGAAAATGCAGAAGAGCTTTATAGTCACTTTTGGATGGATGTTTATCTTTACGGAGAATACCCAATTGCGGCAATGGCTTATTTACGTGAAAATGGGCTAGCACCTGAATTTGAAGCTGGGGATGCTGAACTTTTGAAATCAGCTAAACCTGATTTTCTAGGTATTAATTATTACCAGACAGCTACTAACGCATGGAATCCAGTTGACGGAGGAGTTGGAGTCGGTTCCTTTAATACAAGTGGTAAAAAAGGAACAACCAAAGAATCAGGAATTCCAGGCCTCCATAAAAAAATTCAAAATCCTTTTATTGACCGAACAAATTGGGATTGGGAAATTGACCCTGAAGGCCTGAGAATTGCACTTCGTCGTATCACTTCTCGTTATCGTATTCCAGTGATGATTACAGAAAATGGCTTGGGCGAATATGATAAAGTTGAAGACGGAAAAATTCATGATGATTATCGAATCAAATATCTAGAAAGTCATGTTAAAGCAATCAAAGAAGCGATGACGGATGGAGCAAAAGTCATTGGTTATCACACTTGGTCTTATACTGACCTCCTTTCTTGGTTAAATGGCTACCAAAAACGTTATGGCTTTGTCTATGTTGACCAAGATGAAACAATGGAAGGTTCATTGAAACGGATACCGAAGGATTCTTATTACTGGTATCAACATCTCATCGAAACAAATGCTGAAGAAGTCTAAATGAAAAGCGCTCTCTGAGTGCTTTTTTTATGATATAATAGAAAAAAACAAATGAGGTAAGAGATGAAAATTCGTGGATTTGAAGTGGTAACTAAATATAAAAATGCTGGAATTAATATACCAAAACGTTCAACTGAACATTCAGCAGGTTATGACATTGAAGCAGCTGAAACCGTTAGTTTTGCGCCAGGGGAAATTAAATTAATTCCAACAGGTTTGAAGGCCTATATGCAGTCAGATGAAGTACTTTATATGTATGACCGTTCATCAAATCCTCGTAAAAAAGGCTTGGTTTTAATCAATTCAGTAGGTGTTATTGACAAGGATTACTATAATAATCCTGATAATGAAGGGCATATGTTCATGCAAATGCGTAATTTCACTGATGAAGAAGTCGTAATTGAAAAAGGGGAGCGCGTGGTTCAGGGAGTCTTCATGCCTTTCTTGGTCGCTGATGGTGATGAAAATCAAGAAAAAGAAGAACGGACTGGTGGATTTGGGTCAACAGGAGCTTAATCCAAATTAAAGTAATTTAAGAAGCGCAATAGCGCTTTTTATTTTTGCGAACGGAAGCTTTTAAAGCCTATTCATATTACCTGTGTTATAAATCTTAAGTTTGTCCCAAGCAAACTGCTAGGGCATCTGTAGAATCTTTATTGCTCTGAGGAAGATACTATAGCAATCTTAAGTTTCACTTGCTTATAAATAGGCGAAAGCTAGTAAGACGAAATATTGTTTAGCCTTAGTAGCTATGCTATAATAGTATTATGAATAAACTGCGTATCCTCCATTTGAATGATTTACACTCTCACTTGGAACGTTTCCCTGTGATTGAGCGTTTTTTTGCGGAAAAATCACATGAAGAAGTTGAAAGTTTGTCTTTCGACTTGGGTGACAATGTGGATCGGGTTCATCCTTTGACGGAGGCAACAGAGGGACAATTTAATGTTGAATTGATGAATCGTTTAGATTTGACGGCGGCGACAATAGGTAATAATGAGGGCTTAGGACTGACACATGAGATGCTTTCTCATCTCTATGATGAAGCTAATTTTCCTGTTCTCTTGTCAAATTTGACGACAAATTTTGCACAATCTGAGCCTTTGATAGTCACGACTTCATTTGGCTTACGAATTGGATTAATTGGTTTGACAGCCCCTTATGTTCTTGCTTATCCACAGGCGGGCTGGGAATTGTCAGACCCTTTTGTGGTTTTAGATGAACTTTTACCAAAACTGGATTGTGATTTTACCATTTTACTTTCTCATTTGGGTAAGAATGTTGATGAGCAAATTGCGAAGGACTATGATGAGATTGACTTGATTATTGGAGCTCATACACATCATTTATTTGAACATGGTGCTCAAGTTAATCAAACCCTTCTTGCAGCTGCTGGACGCTACGGCGAATATGTGGGGCAAATTGATTTAACTTTTAATGAAAATAATCAATTAGTTGATGCACAAATTGAAGCTATAGCAACCAATACGCTTCCTCAAAGAAAATCGGATTTGGTAGAAACCAATGGTTGGGAACTGAGAGGGCATAAACTCTTAGAGGGAACAGTCGTTGCTGATTTACCTAAAGCCTTACCTAATGTTTTACCTGATTTCAAGGGAAGTCATTATTTGGCAAAAATCTTTGCGGATTATGGAAATACAAAACTTTGTCTCATGAATTCCGGTTTGTTGGTGACAGATGAATTACCAAATCATTTAACTTTAGATGATTTACATGAATTTTTACCCCATTCGATTCGTTTAGTTCGTTTCACATTTACAGGTGAAGAACTTAGACAAGTTTTGCTTGAAATTATGGATGTTTCGGATTTCCTTGCCACCCAAAAAATTCAAGGAATGGGTTTTCGTGGAAAAACATTTGGTTCTCTTATATTTCATGGGATTGAGCCACGCGAAGGTGATTTTTACATAAAAAATTCGGAAAATCAGTCACTTGAAAAAATTTCTGATGAAGAGAGTTATCAAATTGTTTTACCTGACCAATATTTGTTTGCTTGGTATTTCCCTTTATTGAAAAAATTGGGAAAATCAGAAATTTTATTCCCTTATTTCTTACGGGAAATTGTAGCAGAACATTTTAAAAATAAATAGAAATAGAAAAATTAATGGCTAAAGTAATAGACGAAAGTAAGTTAAATTATAATAAATATCCTGGCGAACATGTTATGGCAGTAGGGGAAGTTGTTCAAGTTGGACAACGAACTTTTCATATTGTTCATAATTATCGTGAGGCTTTTGATGCGGAAAAATTAGAACAACGTTTTTCTGATGTTTTAGATAAGTATGATTATATTGTGGGAGATTGGGGCTTTGAGCAATTACGTTTGAAGGGTTTTTTCTCAACCAGTCGTAGAAAAATGTTGGCAGACAATAAAATTGATCATCTTGAAGATTATGTCAATGAATATTGTAATTATGGTTGTGCTTATTTTGTTTTACGGCGGATTCGGACAAAAGATGAAGCTTTTGTTTCTGAGAAACTTTTTACCGAAAAAGAGTTGAAGCAAGGATTTGATAAGCCACGTCGTAAGAGAAATCGCAATCGAAATCGGGTGCGTGATGAGCAAAAAGTTAATGCTAAAGAAGACAAACGTTCAGAAAATTCATTAGAAGCTCGAAAAGATTTTAAAATTCGTGAAAAATCTACTGACAGAAAACCAAAAGTTACTGACAAAAATAAAAAAGTTTCTGTCAGTAAAAAATCTCAAGAGAGAAAAACAGACAATAAAAAACAAAATCCAGCTAAAGATTCTGATAAAAAATTTACAATGAAAAAACGGAATCCTCGTAAAAAAGTTGAGCAAACAGAGACTAAAAAGCAAGAGAATCAAGGCTTTGTCATTCGTAATCGTAAAAAGGATTGAGGATTTTGTAAAAGTTATTTGACGGTCAGCCAACTTGTCAAAGACTAAAAATTATCGTAGAATTAACATTTATGGACTTCTAAGTGATTTAGTTTTTCATAAATAAATGATAATAATTTAAATTGATTTTATGAGTGTATTCAAGGGATATGAAAAATTGCACGATTAAAATTTGAGATACTTAAGGGAAATAATGACAGAGAATATAATAACAGAAACGCGTCCTTCAATTTATGGATTGACACGTGACCAATTAATTGAATGGGCAATTGAAAATGGAGAAAAGAAATTCCGAGCAACTCAGGTTTGGGATTGGCTTTACCGTAAACGTGTTCAATCTTTTGAAGAAATGAGCAATTTATCAGCTGCTTTTATTGATAAACTTAACGAGCATTTTATTTTGAATCCATTAGAACAAGTTGTTGTTCAAGAATCTGCTGACGGAACAGTGAAATATCTATTTATGCTTCCTGACAAGATGATGATTGAAACAGTTTTGATGCGTCAATCTTATGGTTTGTCTGTTTGTGTTACAACTCAAGTAGGTTGTAATATGGGTTGTACTTTCTGTGCTTCTGGGATTTTGAAAAAAGAACGTGATGTGACTGCTGGGGAAATTGTCAGCCAAATCATGCTCGTTCAAAAATACTTTGATGAACGTGGTTTAGATGAACGTGTTTCACACGTGGTAGTTATGGGAATTGGTGAACCTTTTGATAATTACGAACATCTAATGAACTTCTTGCGTGTTATTAATGATGATAATGGGCTGGCAATTGGGGCCCGTCACATCACAGTTTCGACTTGTGGATTTATGCCAGCAAAAATTAAAGAATTTGCGCATGAAAATCTACAAATCAATTTAGCAATTTCACTTCATGCTCCAAATAATGAGTTGCGTACTTCATTGATGCGTATTACTCGTAACGCACCACTTGAAAAACTTTTTGAAGCGATTGACTATTACACAGAAACAACCAATCGACGTGTGACTTACGAATATATTATGCTTTCTGGTGAAAATGACAGCCCAGAAATTGCTCAACAATTGGCTGACTTAATAAAACCTAGAAATAAATTGTCTTATGTTAACTTGATTCCATACAATCCAGTTGCAGAACATATTAAATATGAACGTTCAACAAAAGATAATACGGCAAAATTTTATGATGTTTTGAAGAAAAATGGCATTAACTGTGTCGTTCGTCAAGAGCATGGAACAGATATTGATGCAGCTTGTGGACAATTACGTTCAAAACAAATTAAGAAAAATAAGGCCAAATTAGCCTAATAGAAAAACTGCTGGCCAGGCAGTTTTTTTATTTCCACTTTTGTCAGTAAAATATTTCGGAAATAACCTGTATTTAATAAAAAAAATAAATATAATGAATAAATATGCTATGCAAAAGTGACAAAAATTTGCTAAAATATAAACAAAGAAAAAACGGGTGTCTGCTCTACTAGACTTAGAAATTGATGCAAACAATTTCAGAGAAACTATTCAGCTACATCTCATAAGAGGAATAGAGGAGTATCATGGATTACGTAAAGCTCAATAAATCACGACACAAAGTAAAAAACTTTGACGGTAAAAAAATTCCCACAGTGGATGTTAAACAAATTATTTCTGCAGCAAGTTTAGCTCCTTCTGCCCACAATATTCAAAGTTGGCATTTTGTCATTGTAGAATCAGAAGAAAAAAGGGAAGCATTACTTTCTGAAGTTGATCCTGGCAATCACGAACAAATCAAACAAGCTGGTGCAGTCATCGTCCTCTTTAGCGATACAGATTTAGTTGAACGTTCTCGTGATATTGCTAGATTAGGAGCTGGAGAGTTGGATGATGAACAACTTCTGCGCTTCAATAGTCGTTATCCACAAATGTATGAAGGATTTGAAGAACTTCATGAAAGTAATTATCTTTCTATCAATATTGGTTTGGTTACAATGAATCTTGTTTTGGCTATTAAAAATTACGGTTATGAGAGCAACATCATCATGGGCTTTAATCGAACTCAAAAAGTGAATGAACTTTTAGAAGTTGAAAAACGTTATCGCCCAGAACTAATTATTCCGCTTGGAAATTCAGAAGACAAAGGAAAACCAAGTTACCGCCTACCTCAAAGTCAAATTATGGAAATTCGATAAAAAAGGAGTTCATCTGAACTTCTTTTTACTTATGAAAAAAAGCCATTATGTTCGCAACATTGGGTCTATTTTGCTAAAATGGAGTAAGATATTTGATAAGTCATTATCAAAAGAAATGAATGAATTATCGAGAGGAAAGAGAAAAAACATTGCTCACATTTTGGCAGGATTATCCCGAAATTCAGAATAAATTAAAGGATGTTCAAGCGCTCATGATTGAGCGTTTAAAAATTAATAATCAAGAGATAGAAGCAGCACTAGAGAAATTTGCATCACGTGGCGGGAAAATGGTTCGTCCTGCGCTTTTTTTGCTGTTCGCTGGGATTGTCCCTAATGGCTCTAAAGATGAAGAGAAGCTCATTAAAATCGCTGCATCATTAGAGATGCTTCATTCAGCAACATTGATTCACGATGATATTATCGACGACTCTCCTTTAAGACGTGGTTTACCGTCAATAGAGTCACAATTTGGCAAAGATGTAGCTGTTTATGCTGGAGATTTTGTTTATACTGTTTATTTTGAATTATTGATTGAAACCATGAATGGGACAAGTTTTGTCGCTAAAAATGCTCAATCAATGAAAAAAATTCTTCAGGGTGAATTGACTCAAATGCAATCTGCTTTTGACAAAGATAATACAGCGAGACGCTATATGAAAGCAATTAGCGGAAAAACAGCTGAATTACTGAGTCTTAGCTGTTTAGAAGGCGTTTATTTTGCTGGTGGGGATAAAAAATTACAACATTCTGCCCGTAAAATTGGTCGAGCAATTGGTCTTGCTTTTCAAGTTTATGATGACATTTTAAATTTTACAGTAGGACTTGATGAAGCTGATAAACCTATTTTGACAGATTTCCGTCAAGGGATTTATACATTACCTTTACTCTTGGCTCGTGAAGTAAATGATGAAGCGATTGCTCCTTATTTAGAAGCGCCAGAAAATTTGTCAAGACAAGAATGTTTAGATTTAGCAGAATTAGTGACAGAATCAGGTGGGATAGCAGGAGCGCTCCTTGTTGCTGGAAGATTAACAGAACTGGCTTTGAATGAAATTCGGAAATTACCAGAGTCGCCAAATCGGCAGATTTTAGAAGAAGCAACACAAATTTTATTGGAAAGAAATTATTGAAAACCTGTCACTGACAGGCTTTTTCATAGAAAATTTTACTGACAGCTATTAGAAAATTTTTCTGTCATTAACTTTTTTATCTCAAAATTTCTGTCAGTAACTTTTGAGATAAAGCTTTTAAAGCTAGTATTTCTCTAGTTTGATTTTAAAAGTTTTGATTTAAAATGTGATAAAATAAGAAATAGTTTTTATAGACGAATTGATAAATAAAAAGAGGAAATAATGAATTTTAAAATATTTGCTGAACTAATTGAATTGAAAGCTAAAACTGCTTCAATTTTTCCATTTTTACTAGGGCTTGCTTACTCGCTTTATCATTATCAGTCAGTCAATTTGTCAGCACTTGCCATTTATTTTGTGGCAATGTTTATGTTCAACTGTTTTGTTGATATTTGGGACAACTATAATGATTATCATAAAGCAGTAGATACAGATGATTATCAAAAAAATACAAATATTATCGGACGCGAGAACTTATCAATGGGACTCATCAAAAGTTTATTGGCCTTTTTCTTTTTTGGTAGTCTGATTTTAGGAATTATTGTCGCTTTAATGACTGGTTGGGCAGTCTTTTGGTTGGGACTACTCTGCTATGCTGTTGGAGTTTTCTATGCTGGAGGGCCAAAACCACTCTCATCACTTCCACTTGGGGAACTTTTATCAGGTTTGACAATGGGTTATGTCATTTTTCTGATTTGCCTTTATATCAATAGTTCTCAGAATTTTGTTTGGTCATTTGCGAATCTGGCAACAACTTTCTTGATTGCTTTACCTAATACATTATTGATTGCAAATCTGATGTTAGCCAATAACACCTGCGATTTAGAAGAAGATGAAGCCAATCACCGCTACACAATCGTGCATTATATTGGAAAAAAGGCAGCACTTATTTGGTGGACTACAGCTTTAATTTTGGCTTTTGTTGCCATTGTTGTTGCAGTAATTTTAGGATTACTTTCTCCAATTATGCTTTTAATTCTGTTAATTGCACCATTGATGATAAAATTTGCTCGACCATATTTGCAAAAACAAGTAAAAAAAGAAACATTTATTTCATCAGTTAAAATCTTAATGGTTTTTCAACTTGTACAAGTCCTACTATTCTTTGTTAGTTTAATTAAATTTTAAAAAAGAAAAACTCCAAATGAATTAATTTGGAGTTTTATTATTGATTGTTTTAGATTGATTTGTTTTTTCAGTTAGTGGTCTTGCACCATTAACCAGAGCGATTAAAGCAAAGACTGGACCACCGATATAAGGAAGTAATAACCAGCAAAGATTTCCTAAGTGGAAATCAAAGAAAACAATTAAAAAGATATATAGGGCGATTCCTAGAAGAAATAAAAGATAAATAGGTAATGCTTTATTTGCAATTTCTGCTCGACTGTCAGCACTAGTAGATATTTTTGAAAAAAGGAGCATCGTTGGTAAAATCAAAATTCCATAAATCATTGAAACTAGGGCAAAAATTCTACGGAAAGTTGAACTTTGAGCAAGAGTAGGTAACTTACGGGTTGTAAGTTGTGGACTACGTTCTTGAATAGCGGCAATGAATTTTTCTCTTTGAGTCCAACCCGTGTAAAATAATGCGAAAGCGAGTGTACCAAAAATAAACCATTCGTAGAGAATTGTCAGAGGGTTGGTTTGTTGTGAAGATAAACTACCCGAACTGGCCATGATTGCCATGAAATCATTCATAGCATGTACCACAATCGCAAAAATCAAATTGCTTGTTTTCATGTAAACCACAGCTGCGAAAAGTCCAAAAGCCATAACTCCAAGAACTTGAATGATAGTATTTCCTAAAGGTTGATTACGAATATTGACCAAATGCATGAGTCCAAATAGTATACTTGAAATAAATAAAGGAACAATAATCTTATCTTTAGAATTTTTAACTAAAATACCAAAAATCAAACCTCTAAAAGAGAGTTCTTCAGCAAAACCAATTAATAAAGTAGCTCCAATGGCTAGAAAAATATACGAAGCGGGGGCATGTTTTCCTATTGCAAGAACTAAACCTGCCAAAAACATGACTAAAGGAAGAATGAGTATTCCTAATGCTTTTTTCCAGTTATATCCTTTAAATAGCAATTTTTGATGCCAGAAAAAATGATTGAGTAGCAGTAAGATGATGATAATTGGAATTTCTTGAATAATAATAGAGGTTAGTGAAGCAAAATGTCCGAGGCTGCGTAACCAATTGATAAGACCAAGAGCCTTGAGAATAGGATTGAGTGCCAGTAAGTAGGCAAGCCAGACCAAGAAAACACTAAAGACGCTGATGTATTTTTTCATAGAAGACCTTTCTTGAGTTAAAAAATAGTTGTCAGTGAGCCTTTGTGAAAAAACTTTGACAGATTTTGCATAATATTTCAGTTATATTTTGATTATAGTTATAAATTTTCTTCTTGTCAATTATAAACAAAGGGTAAGTGATAAGCAGATCAAGATTATTAAGTAAAAAGTACTGACAAATTTATCGGTATTCTAAAACATTCAAAATAAGCTTAAAAAAATACTGACAGACTTGTTATGGTAGTAAATTTAACCATAATAAATCTGTCAGTAACTTTTTTTAATTACAACAATCATGTTTAACATCTGTTTTTTTAGTTGAATGAGATTCAGATGAAAGGGGCAGAGCCGCTGCTCCCTTGACCGGACAAGTGTTAACATTGCAATCTTCGCAAGCCCCTTTGCTACGAACAGTTTTAAAAATGGCAAATCCAGTAATAATGAGGATGACAGCCAAAATGACAATACTAGCTAAGTTCATAAGTAAGACCTTTCCCTTTTCTGAAAATGAAATATAAACCAACCGACAATACAATTAATGCTAATAAACTAAAAACATCAAAGTTTTGTGAGCTAAACAAACTACCCAATTGATAAATAATGAAACTCATGCTATAAGCAACTAAAGTTTGAAAACCAACCGCTCGTAAAGTCCAACGAACATCGCCCATTTCTTTATAAATTGTTGAGATTGCAGCAACACATGGCGCGCAAAGCAGATTGAAAACAAGGAGAGAATAAGCGGAAAGAGGAGTATAGGTGGCTTGAACAGCAGACCAGAGTTGGTGACTGTCAGAAGAATTATGAGCGAAAAGGACACCCATTGTTCCGACAATTGTTTCTTTTGCAATTAGTCCAGTAATTGTAGCGACTGTTGCACGCCACTCGCCAAAACCAAGAGGAGCAAAGATAACAGCAACAACTTTACCAACATCAGCAAGAATGGATTGACTCGCATCAACATGTGCCAAGGTCCAATTATAATTTGAAGTGAACCAAATCAAAACATTCATAGCGAAAATGATCGTACCAGCCCGCTTGACGAAAGAAAACGCACGGTCGAAAGCATATTTTAAAACAGTCATCGCATAAGGTAAATGATAGGCAGGAAGTTCCATGATGAAAGCCGAAGTATCACCAGAAAACATCCTTGTTTTTTTCAAAATAATACCGGATAGAATAATCATGGACATTCCCAAAAAGTAAGCACTAGGAGCAACCCAAGAAGCATGAGGGAAAAAAGCACCAGAAACTAATGCGATAATAGGGAGTTTGGCAGAACAAGGCATAAAAGTTGTGACCATAATTGTAATTTTTCGGTCACGCTCTTGCTCAATCGTTCTCGTCGCCATAATTCCAGGCACGCCACAGCCGGAAGCAATAAGCATGGGAATAAAAGACTTACCAGAAAGGCCAAAGCGTCTAAAAATTCGGTCCATGACAAAGGCTACCCGAGCCATATATCCAGAATCTTCCAGAATTCCTAAAAGTAAAAATAGCACAAAAATCTGTGGAACAAAACCTAAAATTGCCCCAATTCCGGCAACGACACCATTTAAAACTAAATCTTGAACCCAAGGAGTAACAGCTAAAGCATTCATTCCATTGGCAATTAAATCAGGAAGCCATTGACCAAAGAAGACATCATTGAGCCAATCGGTCGCTGCTGTTCCGACAGTTTGAATAGAAATAAAATAGACCAACCACATGATGAAGACAAAAATAGGAAGTCCCAACCATTTATGGGTAATAATCTGATCGATTCGATCTGTCAGATTAATTTTACCAGTTTCAGTCTGAGTAACGCAAAGTTGAACAATATGACCAATTAAATCATAACGTTCATTAACGATAATCGATTCACGGTCATCTGCCATTAATTTTTCGGTGATAGAAACAATTTCCTCAATTTCAGCCAGTTGTTTTGCTGATAAGCCAGCTTGAGAATTGTCAGTATGAACTTGCTGGCTTAGCGCTTTATCTGTTTCTCCAGCTAATAAAAGTTTGTCGCCTTCGAAAACTTTTATTTGTTCAAAACGATTGGTAAAACCAGTTACTTTACCAATTTCCGAGAGCGCCCCTTCAAGTCGATGGTCATAATCTAAAGGCTGACTTTCATGACTTTTAAGTGCTACTTTAACAACTTCATCTAAACCTTTATTTTTAATGGCCGAGGTTGTAACAACAGGAATTCCAAGGCTATAAGAAAGTTTTTCAATGTCGATTTTTTTTCCTTGACCAGCCAAAAGGTCGCTCATATTAAGCGCTAAAACCATAGGGATTCCAAGTTCCATCAGCTGTAAAGTCAAATAAAGTGAACGCTCTAAATTCGTTGAATCCACAATATTAATGAGGGCATCCGGTGGTGTTTTTGTCAAAAAATCTCTGGCAACTTGCTCATCAAGTGAATAAGGAGAAAGAGAATAAAGACCGGGCAAATCTTGGATACAAATACTTTTATCTTTTCGATAAAATCCAGATTTCTTTTCAACAGTGACCCCCGGCCAATTACCAACTTGCTGATTTGATCCGGTTAGTTGATTAAAAATACTCGTTTTTCCACTATTGGGGTTTCCGAGTAGTGCAATTATTTTCATATTATTAAAATTTCTTCTTAAATTTCGTTAGACTTTGTTAAGTGTTCTAGGACAATTTCTTTACAAAAATAACGATAAAAATAGGTCAACAATTTTGCTTACTATCGTTCAAGAACGACTTTGATTTTTTCAGCATCCGTCTTTCTCAAAGAGAGAGAATAGCCTCGAAGCCTAAGTTCAAGAGGGTCGCCAAGTGGTGCTAATTTTTGCAGATGAACACTTGTTCCTCGCGTAATGCCCATGTCCATCAAGCGGCGCCTGATATCAGACGTTGCGTCAATCATACGAACGACACCAGTTTGCCCAACTTGCAAGTGAGCTAAACCAATGATATCCTCGCTAGAACGTTCTTCTTTTACAAAAATTTGCTCTAAAAATTCAGAACTTAAAGCAAGGCGAGTTTCATCAATTTTGACAATTGCATTCTCGCCGTCAGTAGAAATTAGTGTTATTTTTTTATCGGAAATCATGCCTAAATCACGCAGTTTAGCTTGGTTTTTCCCAATAATTTTATGAATATAATAAATTTGCCCAATATGGGTATTGTTAAGAGTTTTCATTTTACCTCCCGGAATCAAATGATTACAGAAAATGTCAAGTACGTTTTACATTTATGATTATATCAAAATTTAAAGTACGATACAAGAATTTTCTGAAAAATAACAGTAACTTTTAATATTTAAGAAATGGAATTCCTAAAATCTTTAAGTACTTTCAATGGAAATCAATAGCGATTTTTGATAGGATGAATCATATCAGATGAGGACTTGTTTTTGACAAAAAAGTGCTTATTGACAGCCTAAATGTAAAGGTGTCAAGCCCTTTGTCAACCAAGTTTACACTAGTGTCAAAAAAGTTGACAGTCAATGGTCACATGTAGGAAAGGAAAATTGCTGATGGAAAAAGAAGAACTTAAAAAGAAATTAAGCCCACTTGCTTATCGTGTTACCCAAGAAAATGGGACAGAGGCCCCTTTTGCTAATGAGTTTGATGATTTCTTTGAAAAAGGATTGTATGTTGATGTTGTGAGTGGTGAAGCCCTATTTACAAGTTTAGATAAATATCAATCAGGCTGCGGTTGGCCAGCCTTTACACAACCGATTGATAAAGGAGTTGTCAAAGAAAAACGAGATAAATCTCTATTTATGGAACGTACAGAAGTTCGTTCTAGTAATGCTGACAGTCATTTGGGTCATGTTTTTACTGACGGCCCCCTAGATAAGGGAGGCTTGCGTTATTGTATTAATTCTGCCGCTTTGCGTTTCGTTCCTTTTGACCAATTAGAAGCAGAGGGTTATGGAGAGTACGTAAAATACTTTTCATAATTCTATACACTCAATAAAAAAGTTACTGACAGAAATTTTAATCGATGAAAAATGATTCTGTCAGTAACTTTTTATAAAGCAAAAGAAAAATTCTGATGTTAACATCAGAATTTTTTTTATTTCAATATTTTACTCAACTGAGAAGAGATATGGGTAAACCGGTTGTTTTCCTTCGTGGATTTCAACTTCAATTTCAGGATATTTTTTCTCAAGTTCTTTAGCAATTTTGTCAGCATTGGCTTTTTTGCCTTCTTCACCAATATAAATCGCCACAATCTCACTATCTTCATCAATCATTTGGTCAAAGACAGCAAAGATTGCATCATTCATTTTTCGTGTTGAAACAACAATTTTGTTATTCAACATTCCAAGTGTATCTTTTTTATGAATTTCGATACCATCGACATTTGTATCACGAATGGCTGTTGTTACTGAACCAGATTTAACGTCAAGAAGTGCATCAGTCATAGCGGCTTTATTTTCTTCAATTGAACGTGTAGGGTCAAAGCTCAAGAGTGCTGTAAATCCTTGAGGAACAGTGGCAGATTCAATCACTTCAACAGGAATTTCAGCAACTTCAGCAGCAGATTTTGCAGCCATAAAGATATTCTTGTTATTAGGTAAGATAATTACTTTTTCTGCGTTAACAGCTTCAATAGCAGTCAAAATATCTTCTGTCGAAGGATTCATTGTTTGACCACCAGAAACAACATGATTAACACCCATTTCACGGAAAATATCAGCTAAACCTTCACCAGCAGCAATAGCAATTAAGCCCCAGTCTTTTTTAGAAGTAGAAGTTGAAACATTTGTTGATTTTGCTTCTTTTTCAGCGACTCCTTCATTTTGCAGGCGCATATTGTCAACTTTAACTTTTACAAGACGTCCATATTTAAGTCCTTCTTGCATAACTAAACCAGGATCTTCTGTATGAACGTGGACTTTAACGACTTCCTCATCATCAACAACAAGAAGTGAATTCCCAATTCCTGCAAGATAAGCTTGGAAGTTATCGTGGTCGTAACTTTCACGAGAAGTTGGACCTTTACCGAGTTCAACCATGATTTCTGTACAATAACCAAATTTGATGTCCGCTGTTGAAGCATTGGCAACACTTTCGTGTTCAACATTAACCATACGGTCCATTGCGCCAAGTTCGGCAACAGGTGTTTCTGGTACGAATTCACCATTAAGCGCCATTAAAAAGCCTTCATAGATATAAACCAAACCTTGACCACCAGAGTCAACAACTCCAACTTCTTTAAGAACTGGGAGCATATCAGGAGTCATGGCAAGTGCTTTTTTAGCTCCTTCAAGTGCTGCTTCCATAATTTTAACAGCATCATCAGTTTCGTCAGTTTTGCGTTTTGCTAACTCAGCAGCACCACGAGAAACAGTTAAAATTGTCCCCTCAACAGGTTTCATAACTGCCTTATAGGCTACTTCGACCCCATTTTGAAGTGCAGCTGCAAGATGGATTCCATCAATTTCTTCGTAATCTTTAACATATTGAGCGAAACCACGGAAAAGTTGGCTTAAAATAACACCAGAATTTCCACGAGCCCCCATAAGAAGACCTTTTGAAAGAATTTGAGCCACTTGACCAACAGTATCAGCTGGTTTAGAAGCAACATCTTTTGCCCCATTTGTAATGGTCATGCCCATGTTTGTTCCTGTATCTCCATCGGGAACAGGGAAAACATTAAGCGAGTTAACATATTCGGCTTGTTCGTTCAAACGGCTTGCCGCTGCTTGAACCATTTCTTGAAATTTACTTGCATTAATATTTGACACTAATCTTCAACCACCTTCACATTTTGTACATATACGTTTACGCTACTGGCTGTGATGCCAAGTTGATTTTCGAGATTGAAACGAACACGTTCTTGAATATTTTTTGCAACTTCGCTAATTTTTACACCATAAGAAATGACAACATAAACATCGATAGAAGTTTCGTTGTCAGCAGTTGTAACGACAACTCCTTTAGAATAGTTTTCTTGACGCAAAACACTGCGAACATTATCTTTAACAGCAGATTTACTGGTCATGCCGACTACGCCGAAAATTTCAGTTGTAGATGCACCTACAACCGTTGCAATGACTTCGGTAGCAATATCGACATTCCCGTGTTGGTTGTTGATAGTAACACTCATTTTCATAGCTGTACCGTCGTCAATAATTTACAAATTTTTGTAAATAAAGAAAAATTGACTGACAAACGGCACTTTCCTCCATATTATTTAAATATCATTACTCATTTTATCATACTTTTATAAAATAAAACAGCTCTTTTGAACTGCTTTTTGAAATTTACCATTTGTCAGCGCTGACAGAGTTTGTTGGTAACAATTTTATTTACTGACAGAGCTGTCAGTAAATAAAAAATCCCGTCAGATGACAGGATATTTTTGTGTTTTGCAAAAAACAAAAATTATACGCGTTCTACGCCTGCTGGCAATTTCTTCAAAGCTTTAGCTGAAGCCCATACAGTTTTGAGTTCACCGTTTTCAAGAATTGTAACTTTTTGAAGATTTGGTTTAACTACACGTTTAGTTTGATTCATCGCGTGTGAACGGTTGTTACTTGAAACAGTCTTACGACCAGTAAAATAACATTCTTTAGACATGATATTTACCTCCCATTAGATTTTTATGTGCTTAAAAACAACATACTTGTTGATTATAACATTTTTCAAATAAAAAAATCAAGCTTTTGACTATTTTTGGCTGTTTTTTTTCACGCTTTCTGATAAAATGAGATTATGGAAAATTTAATCGAAGAACTTACTGCTAAAAATAAAGAATACATTCATTCGGTAACGAAACAACTGATTTTAGTTGGGAAATCAGATGAAGAAGTTAAAGAAATCTTGAATGACATTCTTCCGCAAATTATTGAAGGTCAAAAATCAGGAATTATTGCTCGTAAATTATTGGGAGCGCCAACTGAATTTGTTGCTCAATATCAACCCAAAGTTGCTGATAGACCTGTCAGTGAAAAAAATGAAAATCCAGTTTTGATGTGGCTTGATAGTAGCCTACTCTTTTTAGGATTTATTTCTCTTTTAAATGGAGTAACCGCACTTATCACTTCTAAGGCTCCGGTTTATGGCTTGATTACAACAATCTTGTCAGCGGCAGTTGCTGGTTTGGTAATGTATATGATGTATCGTTACTTTTATCGTCCTAAAGCGGATAACAGTCGTAGGACTTGGAATTGGAAAGGTTTTGCAGCAACCACTT
Organism: Lactococcus sp. S47; assembly: GCF_016517475.1. NCBI lineage: Bacteria > Bacillati > Bacillota > Bacilli > Lactobacillales > Streptococcaceae > Lactococcus > Lactococcus sp. S47. The sequence continues at coordinate 27,997 of NZ_JACVUB010000010.1, read as the reverse complement.
TGTCAGTTCTCCTTTGGATTGCGGTAACCATCTTCTCTGGTCTTTTGCCAACATCAGTTAATTTGCAACTTCCCGCAATTGCTTTAGTTATTGTTGGACTTGTAGCCTTTGGAGTTCGTTGGCTCTTGAAACGTCAATTTAACATTCAATCTGCTTTGGTTGCTCAACCAAGAAGATAAAAAAGAAAGTCTCTGATTTTAGAGATTTTTTATTTATATAGGTAGAATCTTTTCATTAGCGTTTTAAAATAGTATCAGAAATGCCTATTTATCAACCTTTTATCCTCAAAATGACCACGGAGGGTTGTGTATTGATAAAAATTTTGTGTTATAATGTATATTGATTAATTATGATTATGGAGGTCCTTTGATGAAAGGGATTATTTTAGCAGGAGGGTCTGGAACACGACTTTACCCACTCACACGTGCTGCCTCAAAACAATTGATGCCTATTTACGATAAACCAATGATTTATTACCCATTGTCAACTTTGATGTTGGCTGGGATTAAAGACATTTTGATTATCTCGACACCAACAGATACCCCACGTTTTAAAGAGTTACTTCAAGACGGTTCTGAGTTTGGGATTAATCTGCAATATGCGGTACAACCATCACCAGATGGATTGGCTCAAGCTTTTATTATTGGTGAAGAATTTATTGGTGATGATTCAGTTGCGCTTATTTTAGGTGATAATATTTATCACGGACCTGGAATGTCTAAAATGCTCCAAAATGCAGCTGCAAAAGAAAAAGGAGCCACTGTTTTTGGTTATCATGTTCCTGACCCAGAACGTTTTGGTGTCGTTGAATTTGATGAAAACATGAATGCTGTTTCTATTGAAGAAAAACCAGAAGAACCTAAATCAAATTATGCAGTAACTGGTTTATACTTCTACGATAATGATGTTATTGAAATTGCCAAAAACATTGAACCTTCACCTCGTGGAGAGCTTGAAATTACTGACGTAAATAAAGCTTATCTTGAACGTGGCGATTTATCAGTTGAATTAATGGGCCGTGGTTTTGCTTGGTTAGATACTGGAACACATGAATCTCTCCTTGAAGCCGCACAATATATTGAAACAGTTCAACGGATGCAAAATATGCAAGTGGCAAACTTGGAAGAAATTGCTTATCGTATGGGTTATATTACAGCTGACGATGTTCTTAAATTGGCTCAACCGCTTAAGAAAAATGAGTATGGTCAATACTTGCTTCGTTTGATTGGAAAAGACTAAAAAGTCATTATTAAAGTAAAGTTGTCAAAGTACAAGAAGGACAATCAATGCTAAAAAATATTTGGGAATGGTTTTTGTGGTTTACTGGTGTGACTGACGCAGGTTGGTCAGCGTGGTGGGGCGGATTTTTCAGCTGTTTGCCACTTTTTGGTGTCTTTGCTGTTGTTTGGCGAAGACTAAAATGTCATGCACCAGGTTGTCATCGAATTGGACTTCATCGCACAGCTGATGGACTTTATGTTCTTTGTCGAAAACATCATCCAGATGTACCTAATAACCTAACGCTCGAACACATTCAAAAATCACACGTCAATGCAAAAGCGAAAAAAGATAAGTGACTGAATGAAGTTAGCGTTGTTCTTGAATGAACTTTGAAAATAGTGATTAGAAAGAAAAATATGACTGATAATTTTTTTGAAAAAACATTGGCTGCACGAGAAATCAGCCAAATTCCTGGAATGTTAGAATTTGATATCCCAGTTCATGGTGATAATCGTGGATGGTTTAAAGAAAATTTCCAAAAAGAAAAAATGATGCCACTTGGCTTTCCAGAAAGCTTCTTTGCCGAAGAAAAATTACAAAACAATGTAAGTTTTTCTCGTAAAAATGTTTTGCGTGGTCTCCACGCTGAACCTTGGGATAAGTATATTTCTGTCGCTGATGGCGGAAGTGTTTTAGGCGCATGGGTTGATTTACGTGAAGGAGAAAATTTCGGCCATGTTTATCAAACTGTGATTGATGCAAGTAAAGGAATTTTTGTTCCACGTGGTGTGGCTAATGGATTCCAAGTTTTGTCTGACACAGTTTCTTATAGCTATTTAGTTAATGATTACTGGGCACTTGAACTTAAACCTAAATACGCTTTTGTGAATTATGCTGACCCAACTTTGGGAATTAAGTGGGAAGATGTTGAAAATGCTGAAGTTTCTGAAGCTGATAAAAATCATCCATTATTAAAAGATGTAAAAGCTTTGAAGGCTGATGAACTCTAATGTTTGCTTTACATTTACGAACTAAAAAACGTTTAGAATTTTGGCAAGTTGAAAAAAATACTGACAGACCAAGCTGGGCCAATCAGGCATTTACTGACGGGGGCTTTTCTTGGAATGATAAATCGCTGTCAGTAAAAAATGTCGGTGGTTTACTCAAAATGACAGTCCCTATTGGCGATTATTTGGTCTTCAATGGAAAATATTTAAAAGCTGTGCCAAAAGCAAAATTTGTCAGAGAGTATCGAGTGGATTAATTTTCAAGATTTACTAATAAATAATCGAAAAAGGAAAAAACATGACTGAATTTAAAAATATCGTTGTAACAGGTGGAGCAGGATTTATTGGCTCAAACTTTGTACACTATGTTTATAACAATCATCCAGACGTGCATATCACAGTTTTGGATAAATTAACTTATGCAGGAAATGTTAATAACATTAACATGTTATTTGACAGTGGACGTGTCGAACTTGTTGTTGGCGACATCGCAGACCCTGAAATTGTTGATCAAGTGGCTTCTAAAGCAGACGCAATTGTTCACTATGCAGCTGAAAGCCATAATGATAATTCTTTGAAATCTCAAGATGAATTTATCCAAACAAACTTTATCGGAACTTATACTTTGATTCAAGCGGCTCGTAAATATGATTTACGCTTCCACCATGTTTCTACTGATGAAGTTTATGGTGATTTGCCTTATCGCGAAGATTTGCCAGGTCATGGCGAAGGTGAAGGTGAAAAATTTACTGACAAAACACCTTACAATCCATCAAGCCCTTACTCTTCAACTAAAGCGGCTTCTGATTTGATTGTTCGTGCTTGGGTCCGTTCATTTGGGCTTAAAGCAACAATTTCAAACTGCTCAAATAACTACGGACCTTTCCAACACATCGAAAAATTTATTCCTCGTCAAATTACTAATATTCTTTCAGGAATCAAACCAAAACTTTACGGTGATGGTAAAAACGTTCGTGACTGGATTCATACAGAAGACCATTCATCAGGTGTTTGGACAATTTTGACTAAAGGTCGTATGGGTGAAACTTATCTTATCGGTGCAGACGGTGAAAAAAATAACAAAGAAGTTCTTGAAGATATTTTGACTCGTATGGGCAAAGATAAAGACGATTATGACCGTGTAACTGACCGTGCTGGACATGACCTTCGTTACGCGATTGATAATAGTAAATTACGTACAGAACTTGGTTGGACTCCAAAACATACTGACTTTGAATCTGGTTTGCAAGCGACAATCGACTGGTATCGTGAAAACGAAAACTGGTGGAAAGCTGAAAAAGAAGCTGTTGAAGCAAAATATGCTGAGACACAAAAAGTTTTGGATAAATAAAATAAATTCCAATTATATTATCTAAAAGTTACTGACAGTAATAATGAAAAAATCTGTCAGTAAAAAATTAAAGATTGGAGAACAAATGATTTTAATAACAGGTGGAAATGGACAACTTGGAACAGAGTTGCGTCATTTACTTGATGAACGTGGCATAGCTTATACAGCAACAGATGCTAAAGAACTCGATATTACTGACGGCGTCGCTGTTGATAAATTCTTTGATGAAAATAAACCTGAACTTGTCTATCATTGTGCGGCTTATACAGCTGTTGATAAAGCTGAAGACGAAGGTCGTGAACTTGATGAAAAAATCAATGTTGATGGAACTAAAAATGTAGCCGAAGCGGCAGCACGTGTTGGGGCAACACTTGTTTATATTTCAACTGACTATGTTTTTGGCGGAACTTTGCCAATTGGCCAAGAGTGGCCAGTTGATGCACCAAAAGCTCCTGAATCTGAATATGGACGGACGAAACATCTTGGTGAAGAAGCAGTTGTGGCTTCTGGTGTAAAACATTACATCATCCGTACTGCTTGGGTTTTTGGTTCTTATGGACCAAACTTTGTCTTCACAATGCAAAACTTGGCGACACGTTTTCCAGAATTAACCGTTGTTAATGATCAACACGGCAGACCAACTTGGACACGTACACTTGCTGAATTTATGGTTTATTTGGTTAATGAAAAAGCTGATTTTGGTTTTTATCATCTAACAAACGATGCTGCGCCTGGTGAAGATGTGACTTGGTTTGATTTTGCCAAAGAAATCTTGAAAGACACAGATGTGCTTGTTAAACCTGTGGATTCAAGCAAATTCCCGGCAAAAGCAAAACGTCCATTTAATTCAACAATGAGTCTTGAAAAAGCAAAAGCGACAGGTTTTGTCATTCCAACATGGCAAGAAGCTTTAGCAAGTATGCTTGAAAAAGGCGATTTGCGTGAAAATAAAGATGGCGTAAAAGGCGAAATTAACAAAAAATAATGACACTGTCATTAAAATAAACTAATTGAAAATTCTGTCAGCGACCTGCAAAAGCTCGTCAGTACTGACAGAATTCTCATTTTGAGAGGCTGAAATAATCACTAAATAAATTTTAGTGAGTAAAAGGAACAACATGAAAAAACACGTTTTTATCATTGGTAGCCGTGGCTTACCAGCGAAATATGGAGGGTTTGAAACATTTGTTGAAGAACTCGTCAAACATCAAAATAATAAAAATATAAAATATCATGTAGCTTGTCAAAGTGAGAATTCAGACATGGCACTACCTGGAGAACATTTTGAGTATCTTGGAGCAGATTGTTTTGTAATTAAGTTACCCAAAATTGGTTCAGCACGTGTGATTGCTTATGATATTTTAGCCATTAATGCGGCACTTAAATATTGTAAAAAAGAAGAAATCAAAGCGCCTATTTTTTATATTCTTGGGAATACAGCAGGTGGATTTATTGGCCATTATGCTAATAAAATCCATAAACTTGGTGGAAAATTATTTGTCAATCCTGATGGATTGGAATGGAAAAGAACCAAGTGGGCAGCACCAATTCGTTCTTATTTGAAATTTGCTGAGAAAAAAATGGTGCGATATGCTGATTTGATTATTTCAGATAACGCAGGAATTAAAGAATATTTAACAAGTGAATATGGACAAGTTGAATCAGAAGTGATTGCTTATGGAACAGAAAAGTTCAAGTCCGATTTGACAGAATCAGAAACTCTGGTAAAATATAAAGTTAATGATTATTATTTGATTGTAGGGCGTTTTGTGCCTGAAAATAATTATGAAACGCTAATTAGAGCCTTCATGAAAAGTTCAACAAAACGAGACCTTGTGATTATTACTAATCATGAAGGCAATGCTTACTTCAAAGAATTGCGCGAAAAAACGCAATTCGACAAGGATGCACGAATTAAATTTGTTGGAACAGTCTATAATCAAAACGAATTGAGATATATTCGTGAACATGCCTTTGCTTATTTACATGGTCATGAGGTAGGGGGGACAAATCCTGGATTGCTTGAGGCCATGTGGTCAACAGCGGTCAATGTTGTTTTAGGAGTCAATTTCAACCGGACGACAGCAGGCGATTCCGTCATTTATTTTGACAAGGAAAATTTACTGACAACTTTGTCAGAAGTTGAAAATTTGACCCCAGATGAAGGTCAAAGATTACACGAAAAAGCTCAGGCAATTATCGAAGAAAAATATACTTGGGAGCATATTTGTGCTCAATATGAGGACCTTTTCGCTCCAAAGTTTACTGATGAGTCTGAGCCTTTAAGAAAAATGGAGAACCTAGCCAGAGGCGGAGATGAGAGTTAATATTTTAATGTCAACCTACAACGGCGAGAAGTTCGTCGCTGATCAGATTGAGAGTATTCAAAAACAAACTTATACTGACTGGAATTTAATCATTCGTGACGATGGTTCAATTGATAGAACCTGCAAAATTGTTGATGATTTTGTCAGTAAAGACAACAGAATTAAATTAATTCGAGCTGAAAATGTTGGGGTGATTAAATCCTTTCATGAGCTTGTAACAGATAATAACAATGCTGACTTCTATTTTTTTGCTGACCAAGATGATTATTGGTTGCCAGAGAAGCTGTCAGTAATGCTAGAAGAAACTAAGAAACATGATAATAGTAAACCGGTCATGTATTATACAGATTTGAAAGTTACTGACAGAAACCTTAATGTGACTTCGGAATCCATGATACGTGGTCAGTCTGACCATGCAAATACAAAACTTGTTCAAGAATTGACTGAAAATACGGTCACAGGTGGAGCGAGTATGATTAATCATGAGCTTGCACAACTTTGGCAAAGCACAAATGATATTATTATGCATGATTGGTATTTGGCAATTGTAGCAGCTGCACTCGGTGAGTTGGTTTATATTGACCAACCTACTCATCTTTATCGTCAGCACGATTCTAATGTTTTGGGAGCAAGAACCCTCTCAAAACGGATAAAAAAATGGATACACCCAAACTTATGGTTTGAAAAATATTGGTGGCTCATTACAGCCAGTCAAAAACAAGCTCAAAAATTACTGACAGAAAATTTGTCACTAATGTCGGAAGCTGATAGAGCACTTGTCAGTGATTATGTCAATATTTTAAAACAACCCAAAGCAGAGCGTCGACAAATTCTTGATCGATACAATTTACGTAAAAATAAAAATTATCATACAAGAATCTTTCGCACACTTATCATCACAAAATTTGCATATAAAGGAAAAAAATAAATGAATTTCTTCAGCCGTAGAAATCAAATTCTACTTAAAGAGCTTGTTAAAACTGACTTTAAATTAAGGTATCAAGGATCTGTTATTGGATACTTATGGTCAGTTTTGAAACCTATTTTACTCTTTGTAATTATGTACTTAGTGTTTGTACGTTTTATGAGATTTGGAGCGAGTACCCCCCACTTTGCTGTAGCACTTTTACTAGGGATTACGGTTTGGAATTTCTTTGGTGAAGCGACAAATGTTGGAATGTTATCCATTGTCAGTAGAGTCGATTTATTAAGAAAGGTCAATTTTTCGAAACCTGTCATTATCTTCTCGGTAGTTATAAATGCTTTGATTAATCTTATTATTTCTCTTATTGTTGTTTTGGGATTTGCAATTATCAATGGTGTTTCTTTTAGTTGGAATATCATTTTTGTTGTCCCTTTACTTATTGAATTGATTCTGTTTACTACCGGATTAGCTTTTATTTTATCAACATTATTTGTATATTTCCGTGATTTAGGACCAATTTGGGAAGTAATAATGCAAGCAGGATTTTATGGAACCCCAATTATCTACCCAATCACACAAATTTCCACAAACCATTTATTTGTTGCAAAAATTCTCATGCTTAATCCAATGGCTCAAATTATTCAGGATTTGCGCTATATCTTGACTTTTAGTAACAATACAAATCCAACACTTTGGCAACTTTGGGATCACTCTTGGGTTATTATACTTCCATATCTTATACCAATTTTCGTTTTTGCTTTTGGATATTGGTTTTTCATGAAGCATGCGAACAAGTTTGCTGAAATTATTTAATAAGGAGCTAAAAAATGTCTGAAATTGCAGTAAAAATAGATCATGTCAGTAAATATTTTCGACTCCCTACCGAAAGTTCAACAAGTCTTCGTACTACCTTAATCAATAGGCTCCGTGGAGTCAAGGGATATAAAGAACAACACGTATTAAAAGATATAAACTTTGAAGTAGAAAAAGGGGATTTTTTTGGTATCGTAGGTCGAAATGGTTCCGGAAAATCAACACTTTTAAAAATTATTTCACAAATATATACGCCAGAAAAAGGAAATGTGACTGTTAATGGCAAGCTAGTCAGTTTTATTGAACTTGGTGTAGGGTTTAATCCAGAACTTACTGGACGTGAAAATGTATTTCTTAATGGAGCTATGCTAGGCTTTTCTCCAGAAGAAATTGGTGAAATGTATGATGAAATTGTTGAATTTGCTGAACTTAGTGAATTTATGAATCAAAAATTAAAAAATTATTCCAGTGGAATGCAAGTTCGACTGGCATTTTCTGTTGCTATAAAGGCAAAAGGAGATATTCTTGTTCTCGACGAGGTCTTGGCTGTTGGGGATGAAGCTTTTCAACGCAAATGTAATGAATTTTTTGTTGAAACCAAAAAAGATAAGTCGAAAACAGTTATTTTAGTGACGCATGATATGAGCGCTGTTCAACGTTATTGTAATAAAGCAGTTTATATTTCGGATGGCTTTGCAGCTGAAAATACAGATGTTCAACATGTAACAAATTTGTACTCAGCTGATAATTTGAAAGTAACTCAGCATGCTGAACATGATGCTTTAGCTGATAGAGTTTGGTTAACTACTGATTCTAAGACTTTATTAACAAAAACAAGTGACAAGTTATCTTTTACTGTACATTTTGAAGCAAACTCAGAGCAGACCAAAGCAGAAAAAAGACTTTATCTATCATATTTTCTTTATGATGCTACCCGAGGGGGAGCGGCTTATGAATCCCCAGCACAAGAAGTTAAAATTGGCGAGAGTGTTTCTGCAGAAATTCCGATGGAAAATTTTCATAATACAGAGTTTCAGTTAGGGGCGACGCTTCGTAAAGATCCATCCGATTGGGAAAATGATAACCCATTATCTCAAACTGAGGTTATAGCGGTGACTCAACCTGGTGAGGATATTCGATTTATCTATCGTAACCCTGAAGATAAAGAGGCAGCTAGTCTTCTGAAAACGCTCTGAAACAATAAAAGGAAAGGAGGTAGAAACAGTGCCAACAAATCTTGAACGAATGAAATATGTTTTAACTAAAAATCCGGGACTATTGGTTAAAGCGCCAGGCAAAATCTTGCGGAAGACTCAGAAACATTTTCATCCATTAAAAAGTTTACAGCTGCAAATAAATAAAAATAAACGTAAAAAGACTCGTCGATTAAATAATTATGAAAATCCTAAACGGGTATTAATTTATGTAATTTATGAAGATCAACCTCAACTACAATCTTACAAATTATTTTTCTTAAAAGCTCTCGCAGACCTTTCTGATAAAGTTTTAATTGTTTTAAATAGCACTCTTGCTGATACTGATGTTAAAAAGTTAGAAGAATTTGGTCAGGTAATCAGTAGAGAGAATACAGGTTATGATACAGCTGCGTTTCGCCATGGAATCTTACTTTTAAAAGATGAATTAGCGAACTTTGATGAACTACTTTTGGTTAATGATACCAATGTTGGCCCAATGAAGGATCTATCAGCAGTTTTTCAAAAAATGTCTACTCAAAAATTAGATTTTTGGGGGATATCTTATGGTGAAAAACAAGCAGATTTCACAGGTTTTAATCCCTATGGTGCAATCCATGAACACCTCCAATCCTATTTTTTAGTAATTGAAAAAAACATGTTCCAAACCCCTGAGTTTTTACAGTATTGGGAAAATTTATCTGATACAGATTCTCGGAATAAAGCAATTGGAAAACATGAAACGGTTTTCACCAAATATTTTTCGGATTTAGGTTTTATTCATGGGGCAGTTGCTGGGAATAATGAAGATTCTGCTATGTATATCCATCCATTAACAATGCTCAAAAAATTTGATGTTCCGCTAGTTAAGTACACAGCGTTTTCAAATGATACAGATGATAAGTTTGCATGGCAAGGGTTAGAAAGAAAAACAGAAGTACCTGATTTAATTAATTATATTAAAAATGAAACAGAGTTTCCAAAAGAAATTCTTGATGAAGTAATTAACACCATTAAACATACTCCTCATCCTGAACACATTTTAATAATAGATGGAGTTGAAAATCAAATTCCGCAATGTACTAGATATCGTGTCATTAATAAAGCCGAGCAGCTCCGAAGTTTCGGTCATGATGTTTGGACTGTTAATGCAAGTGATTTTCAAATGGGCTACGCAGAATACGCGAGTCAGATTATCATTTATCGTACCCCTTATAGTGAACAATTTAAGAAATTGGTTGAACTAGCTCATAAATATAACAAACCTGTTTTCTATGATATTGATGACTTGGTCTATGATACTAGTTATACAGATCAACTAGAATACGTAAAAACATTAGGCAAACAAGAGAAAGAAGCCTATGACTCGGGTGTAAGAAGTTATGGTAAATTAATGAAGTTATGTGATGCTTTTATTACCTCAACAACTGATTTAAAAAATGAGTTATCAAAATTAGGAAAACCAGTTTATCTTAACCGTAATTTAGCAAGCGAAGAGCTAATATCAATCAGCAAACAAGCCATCACTAAAAATATCAAAGATAAGAAAAAAATAAAAATTGGATATTTTTCAGGTTCAATTACACATAATGAAAACTTTGATTTAATTAGGTCTGCTATTCTAAAGATTTTAAAAGAGTTCCCTCAAACAGAACTACATTTAGTAGGCCATTTGACAATTCCTGATGAAATGAAACGCTACAAAGAGCAACTTGTCATTCATGATTTCGTAGATTGGACTCTTTTGCCTTCTTTGGTTTCAGATATGGATATTAATCTTGCGCCACTAGTTGATACCGTGTTTAACCGAGCAAAATCTGAAATTAAATGGTTAGAAGCATCTTTAGTAGGTGTCGCTACAGTAGCGAGTGATATAGGAAGTTTTTCTGATATCATAACCAATGGAACCACAGGAGTTCTAGTAGCTGATGGCATGTGGTATGAACAGTTGAGGGATTTAGTTAATAATAAAACTAAATTGGAAGTTTTAGGTATTAATGCTAAAAGAAAAGCCATTAGTACTTGTAAAACAACGAAACATAAGGATGAATTTATAGAGGCAATTCATGGCTAAGTTAAAAAATATCAAAATTACTACTCTTTTTGTCAGTTTTTCATTATTTTTTGGTTTGATAGCAGCTATAATTATGCCGGTTGCTTCCGTACCTGATGAAACTTATCATTTTAATATAAGTTTTAATGAGTTTCTTAGCAATAAAGAGATGGAGAAAAATGTTGCAAATACCCCATCTAAGCAACGACTTTTAGGGGCTGAAGACTTATTTGCTATTCGAGATACATCAGTCGCTGGTAGTGCAGATGATTTATTTAAACTTAGCTTTACACGTAAAGTGGAAGTTTTAGAACAGTCCCATTTTCGAATTAAATTTAATAAAGAGAGCCTGCTACATCTTCCCCAAGCTTTGGGAGTTTTACTTGGATACCTGATCTACCCAAGTTATGGTTTAATGTTTTTTTTAGGAAGAGTATTTAACTTACTTTTTTATATAGGATTGATTTATATTGCAATTAAAAAAGCGGCTTTCGGGAAGCTCCCTATAAGCGTAATTGCTCTCTTTCCTATTACTATTCAGCAAGCAGCCTCACTCTCTTATGATACAACACTTTTTGTAACTGTATTTCTTGTATTTTCATTAATGACAAGAATTTGGTCAGGACAACATAAAATTTCTTGGAAGTGGGTAATCTACTTTCCTTTAATTTTATTAGGGTTTTATTTGACGAAAAAATCTGCATTAATTTTATTATCCCTACTGTTGACACTCCCCACAACATTCTTTAATAATAAAAAAATCCAGACTTTGAGTCATCGTTTTTGGAGCTTTTGGAATAAGCGCAAATGGTTAGTCCTACTTGTATTAGTTATTGGAAGTTTTGTAATATTTCGTTTTCTCTTTCAATCTCACGGAGGTTTTGTGAGATGGGCACACATTATGTTTAATACTTATTTTGCAACGTGGATGAACGGAAATTTAGATCCTATAATTGTATCAGGTATGGTAGGAGCCTTTAGTGCGTTCAGTTATCGTTTACCAGAATGGCTCATTATCCTGACTTTTGTTATTTTGTCATGGCTGATGCTAAGTGATAAAAAAGTAAAAATAGATAATCGAGTAATTTTCATCAGTAGTTGTATTTTTGTCTTTAATATACTTCTTACTGGAACTATGATGTATCTTGGCTGGACTGGTGGGAAAGGGAACGTGAGTATTGGTGAGCAAGGACGATATTATACACCATTTCTAATTTATTTACTTCCGCTTTTCATGAAAATTTCTGAGAAAGTAAAAGTAGAAATAACTGGAACTTATCGAAAATTAATGGCTTTTGGATTATGTTTTGTAAATTTATCACTATTCATTATATTGACGATTGTGTTCTGGTTTTCAAAAGGTTAATTTATGAAAAACATTTTATTTGTTTCCCCAACGGGTACACTAGATAATGGGGCAGAAATTTCGATATTTGAGTTGCAAAAGCAGCTTAAATCACAAGGCTTTAACGTTGTAAACGTGACTCAAGCCTCAGGAGATAAACCCTATATAGAAGCTTTTGAAAAAGCTGGTATTAAAAATTATATGTTAAATGCGGTAAAGTGGTGGTGGGAAGATGCACCTGGTCCTATCCAAGGAACTGAAAGGGAACTTTATCACTATTATCGCGAACATCTTAATAAAATTAAAAAAATTGTTGACGAAGAAAAAATTGATTTAATAGTTACAAATTCTGTAAACATGTTCCAAGGAGCTTTAGTCGCAGCAATTAAAAAAATTCCACATTTTTGGATTATTCACGAATTTCCAGAAGGTGAATTTTCATATTATTTAGACAAACTGGATTTTATTAATGAATACTCAACAGAAATTTTTGCTGTTCAAGGACGCCTCCAAGAAAAACTACAAAATTTAATCCCCAATCGTAAAATCTATGGTTTTTATCCTTATACCCAAACCACAAATGAAAATTTACGAGAAGGAGATAAAACTCGTCTTATATCAGTAGGGAGATTAACAGAACGTAAAAATCAACTGGAATTAATTGAAGCTTTTCATAGATTAGATGATCCAGAAGTTGAATTAGTACTAATCGGAAACTTTGATAAAGATTATAAAGAAAAAGTTGTCAACTTTATTAAAGAAAATAAAATTAAAAACATAACTCTCGCTGGTCCCAAAGCTCAACCATGGTCAATGGTAACAGACAAAGATATTTTCATTGGTCCATCAAAAATGGAAACCTTTGGATTAGTTTATGTAGAGGCTTTACTACATGGAGTTCCCAGCATTGTTTCAAGTAACCCAGGTCATCTGTCAGCATATGATATTTTTGGGTTTGGGCAATTTTATGATAGTGGCAACGTGAATCAACTAACAAAATTAATTTCAAATACCTTGAATGCTTTTGATTTAGAAAAACAAAAGTCTTTATCAGTTTTGAAGGATATTAAAGCAATTTATTCAGTAGAAAATGCTTATCAAGAAGTTATAAAACTTTTAGAAGTAAATTACGATTTAAATAATCAGAGTATTAGGCATTTGGAAAAAATATTGACAACTAATGATAATAACTCTGAAAGTTTTATTGCGAAAGCTAAATACATGATTAAAAACGTGCTCATTAAAATGAGGATATTACGATGAAGTTGACAATCTGTCTAGTTGCATATAGTACAAAATATACTGAAACTGTAAGTTACAAGCAACTAAATAATATGAAAAGTTCTATTAAAGAATCTCTAAATGTTATTATCTTTGATAATGGTTCAATTGATTTTTCAAGTGAAAAAAAACCAAATGACTTTTCGTCTATTGTATATTATTATAATCAAGATAATGAAGAACGTGGGACACGAATAGCCTACCAATATGCTTTACGAGAAACAAAAGATGAGTGGTTTATGCTGTTAGACGATGATACAAGGATAACGGAAACCTATATATACAAAGTATTTGAAGACTTAGGGCGCTCACAAGTCAGTGCTATTTGTCCACAAATTTTTGATAAAGAAATCCAAATATCTCCTACATCTAGTGAAACAATAAAGAATTTGAAGTATCCTAAAAAAGCTGGCAACTACGATGAAGATATTACTGGTATTTCTAGTGGGCTTGTCTTATCAAAATTATTCATGACAAAAATAGGAGGATTTACTAAAGAATTTCCCCTTGACTATCTAGACCATTGGATTTTTTGGCAATTAAGAAAACATCGTCAAATTATTCAAGTGATTGATGAGAAGATTTATCATCAACTTTCAGTACAACGTCTAGAAGAATTATCAAAATCAAGATTTATCAAAATTTTTACAGCAGAATACTACTACTATAAAAACTATCAGCCCGAGCATCTCTACTCAATTAGAAAGAAATATGTTAGAATGATAGTTAAAGGTTGGCTTAAGGGGGATACTTTCCCTGCAAAAGCACTCATAAAAATAATACTAGGAAAGAAATAAAATGGTAGAACCAAAAATATTATTAATTATACCAGCTTATAATGAATCCGAGGGAATTACGCAAGTTGTTCAAAAGGTTGAACAATATCGCATAAAATCAAAATATATGATTGATTATATTGTTATCAATGATGGTTCTACGGACAACGAAGAAGAAATACTTAGAAAAAATGAAATTAATCATGTTGAATTGATTCAAAATCTAGGTATTGGAGGAGCAGTGCAGACAGGATATAAGTATGCATTGGAAAAGGGCTATGACATTGCTATCCAGTATGATGGAGATGGACAACATGATATTGAAAGCCTTCCCTGTCTGATTGAACCATTGTTGAGCGGAGTAGCAGATTTCACAGTGGGTTCACGTTTCCTAGAAGATAGTAATTCAGAATTTCAGTCCTCAACTACAAGGCAGGTAGGAATTAGAATATTATCTGCTTTAATATTCATGACTTCAAAAATAAGAATAAAAGACGTTACAAGTGGATATAGAGCAGCAAATAAGAAAGTCATTTCACAGTTTGTGGGTCGCTATCCAAGTCAATATCCTGAACCTGAGAGTTATATGCATTTATTTGCAAAAAACATTCGTGTAAAAGAGGTGGGAGTGCGTATGTTTGAAAGAGAAACCGGGACATCTAGCATTAATTTATTTAAAGGAATGAGCTATATGATAAGTGTATCTCTTGCTATACTTTTTTCTGCAATTATGGGAGGTAAGAAATCATGATGCCATTACCATTAAGGATTTTAGCCATTATATTGGCCGTTCTCTTTTTCATCTATACCATCCGACTTATTCGCAAAAATCTTGCTGAAGTTCGGCACATGTTGAAATGGTTTATTCTTGCACTAGTTATATTATTTGGTGCAATTTTTTCAGAATTTGCGGCAAAAATCGCTTATGCTTTAGGGGTGACAACATTAACTTCCTTTGCACTTTTTGTGTTGGTTGGAATGCTTCTTGTTATTTCAATACGCTATCAAATCTCTCTAATAGCAGCAGAAAAGCAAATTAAAACACTGATTCAAGAAGTTTCGTTATTGCGTAAAGATATGAAAGACACAGAACTAGGCAATAATGAAACAAAGAAAAAAGTAAGCCACATAAATAAAACTTTGGAGTAAAATAATCAAGTGAGTAAAATTTTAACAGTAACAATACCTTCGTATAACACAGAAAAGTACATCGATGAATGTCTACCATACCTTATTGATGAACGGATTATCTCAGATATTGAGATTTTAATCGTTAGTGATGGGTCAAAGGACAATACAGTATCTGTTGCACAAAAATGGGCAGATAAATATCCTGACTCAATTCGTGTAATTGATAAAGAAAACGGAGGACACGGTTCAACTATAAATCGTGGGATCTTAGAAGCAACTGGTAAATATTTTAAAGTAGTAGACGGAGACGATTGGGTTGTAACAGAAAATTTTGTCAAGCTGGTTGAATTCCTTAAAAAATCTGATGTAGATCTTATTAATAATCCCTATTTTGAACATGATGAGGTAACAGCAGAAAAAAAACTTATGATGGAATTAAAAATTTCGGCAAATCATATTATGGATCATGAGGAGATTATCGGAGAAATCAAAATTCCGCCCATGCATACAATTACATATAGAACTTCAATTTTGAAAGATAATGATATAAAAATTGATGAAAAAATGTTTTATGTTGACGTTGAGTATATTTGTTATCCATTACCTTTTGTAAAGAAATCAGTTTATTTGGATTATCCAGTTTATGTCTACCGTACAAACTCAGGGACACAATCCATGGCAATTGGTAACATGGTAAAAAATAGAACGATGCATTTAAAAATGACAAAACATATTTGGAATTTCATAAAAAATCTTCCTAAAAATTCATCAAATTCAGTGAAAAAAGTGTTAATTCAGCGCTTCTCAGAATTGATTTTTGCTCAATATGTAATTAACCTTTCAATCCCTGATAAAGTTGAGAGAAAAACTGAAACGAGTGATTTTACATCATATTTAAAGACTGAAGGAATTCTAGAAATTCCAGAAGTTCTAAACTTGTCTAAGCTGGTGATTCGTACTAATGGTGGCGTGATCGTACCAGGGGTAAAGCTGAGAAATATGCTGCAAAATCAGAAAGCTTGGAGAGGTGTAGAGCGAGCTTTACTGACAACTTTAAAAAGAATGAGAAATTAAATATTTATCTTAATATGTTTAATTCTCGTGTTTTAGAGTGACTAAGATTTGCTGCTCTAAAAGACTCGTGTAGTATTAGAGTTATGCGGAAAAAGATAAATAAAGTAGATAAGCAAAGGATTATTAGTCAGCTTGTTGGATTTAGATATAAAATCAAGGAAATGGAAATAAAATGGCGAATCTGAAACCTTTAGTCAGTGTGATTATCCCAATATATAATGTTGAAAAATATTTGGATGATTGTTTAGAATCTATTATTAATCAAACCTACAAAGATCTGGAAATTATTTTGATTAATGATGGATCAACAGATCGTTCATTGGATATAGCTGAGACTTATGTTAATAAGGATAAGAGAGTTAAACTTATTAATCAAAAGGGGCAAGGCGTTGCAATGGCCAGAAATAATGGGCTAGATAAGATGGATGGCCAATATATTATGTTTTTGGATTCTGATGACAAGATTTCGAAGGATGCTATAGAAATTTTATTACGGCCAATCAAGGGGAAAACGCATGTTTTTTCAATGGCAAGGTATTCTACTCAAGATACTTTGAGTGACCATCATGAGAATATAGAGATAGTTTCTATAAAGGGTGAAATGATAAATAGGATAAAAGCTGTGCAATCATCAGGTTATCCCTCTTTTAGCCCTTGGGGAAAATTATATAGTCGTGATATTTTTGAAAATATTCGCTTTCCTAATTTGGCAATACATGAGGATACTTCCATCATATTACCTGTTATAGAGCAAGCTGATGAAATTGTACTTGTAAATCAGCCACTGTGGTACTATCGACAAGTTGTTTCAAGCCTAACGAATATAAAAATTTCTCAAAAAAATTATGATATTTTTGAAAAAAATAGCATACAAATAGAGTTTGCAAAAGAAAAATATCCAGAGATACTAAATTATGTTTATAAATTATGTATGAATGAAAATGATTTTATTATGATGAAGTGTATCCGTGATGGTTCAAATTTTTCAATGATTCTTTTTAATAAGCTTTTCCAACAAAATCAGGAATTTGCAACGATTAGCAAACAAAGAAGAGCTTTATATTGGAATATCAACTTATATAAAGGTTATTTAAAATTGTCAATCTTACTTTATAATAATGAATTTATCAGGGGATTAGCAAAAAAAATACTTACATGAAAGAGTAGAATAGGAATGAAAAAAATAACAGTCGTAATGCCTGTTTATAATACAGAAATCTATCTAGAAAAATCTATACAAAGCGTTTTATCACAAGATATAGGACAGGAAAACTTTATTCTTATTGCTATAAATGATGGATCAACAGACAAATCACTTGAAATTCTTCACTCATATGAGAAGAAATACCCTAATTGTATTAAAGTCGTTAATCAAGAGAATCAAGGCGTAGGTAAGGCAAGGAATGTTGGTATTGAGTTGGCAGATTCAAAATACATTTCATTTCTTGATTCAGATGATTATTATGAAGTTGATTTTTTGAGTAAACATGTTAAAAAGGCTGAGGAAACAGATGCTGATGTTATCATTTCGGGATTCCGTAGAATTACAAGTGAAGGTAAAGTTCTGAGAATATATTCGCCTAGCTCACCTCAGAGGTATACGAAGTACTCAACTATGTCCTCGTGTAATCGAATCTATCGTTTAGACTTTTTGAAAAGAAAAAAGATATTATTTTTTGAAAATACGTTTGTTGAAGATACTCCATTTTGTTTATCCATTATTGCTCAGGGGGCGGAGTATGGATTTATAGATTATATTGGTTATAATTGGTTATTCAATCCTGTGTCATTTTCAAGTACCAAGCTAAAAGTAGGAAATGAAGAAAATACTGACAAAGCAGTTGAGATGCTAGAAATATTTTTAGACGTTGGAGCTATTAAATTAACAAATTCTCCAGAATTTTCCTACTTCATGTTTAAAGCTATCTCCCATCAACTACTTAGACAGGGGAAACAGGCAAGTCGAGAAGGATTTCTTACTCAATTTTATAAAGAAAAAAAATTACTTGAAAATAGACTTCCAAGTGCTTTGAAACTAACTTCAATTATTAAAGGATCCAAAGGAGATGAAATAAAAGTGAGATTAGTTGTAACTACTTTCTTTAGTATCTATAAACTAGGTCTTATGTCTTTATTTGCCAGAATTTATACAAAAGGAGATAAGATTTGAATAAAGTTTCATTAGATGAAATAAAAAAACTTGAACTTGAACTATTAGATCTAGTAGACAAGGTATGTCGTGAAAATGATATTGAATACTCTCTAGGTGGAGGATCATTACTTGGTAGTGTGAGACATAAAGGGTTCATCCCTTGGGATGACGATATAGATATTATGCTAACTCGTAAAAATTACGACAAACTTATAAAGCTTCTTAGCCATCAAGAGGAAGCGGAGTTATGGCATTATTCAATTAAAGAGACTTTTCAACCCTATGCGAAACTCTGTAATAAAAAAACTTACCAAGCTAAGTCTGGTTTCGACTTTCTTTGGCCCAAGATTGGTGTAAATATTGATATTTTCCCGATGGACTCTATGCCCTCCAAAGAAGAGGAGAGAGTTAAATTCATGCATGAAGCACAGCATAAAGCGGAAATTTTATATTCAACATCCTTTCCAGCATTTGTAAGTGGTTCAAAGTGGTACTACTCTTTTGCTCGTCTTTTTCTCCGAGGACCAAAATATCTTAAATATCATGGAAAAAATAGGCAAGTGGCAAGAGATGTGGATGATTTCATGTCAAGATATCAGTTAGATTCTAGTGCAAATCAAATTGGATTTCTTGCAAGTCGTTATTTCGATAAAGAACATTTTCAAATTGAAATATTTGAAGAGTATGAAGAAGTTAAATTTGAGAATCTAACTGTGAGAAAAATTGTTGATCATGATAGTTATTTGCGTCAAATTCATGGAGATTATATGCAACTTCCTCCTGAAAGTCAGCGAATAAATCATGATTATGTTACTTTTTATTGGAAAGAAGTTTAAAAATGAATATTGGGTTAATATTTGCGGGCGGTACAGGATCACGAATGAATTCTAAAGATAAGCCTAAGCAATTTTTGGAAGTTCATGGGAAACCAATTATTGTACATACCATTGACTTATTTGAAGAAACAGATGAAGTGGATGCAGTAGTTGTTGTAATATTGTCTGAGTATTTAGATTATATGGCTGAATTAGTTAAGAAATTCAACTTAAAAAAAGTTAAAGCAATTGTACCAGGTGGTGAAACTGGACAACTATCAATATTTAACGGTCTTGAAGCGGCAGAAAAAATATCAGAAGGCAAAGAATCTGTTGTTTTGATACATGATGGGGTGCGTCCGTTAATTAACAGTAAAGTTATTCGTGATAATATTGAATGTGTTAAGAAAAATGGTTCAGCTATAACAACAGCACCTGCAAAAGAGACAATTGTACTTGTTAATGGCTCTCAGGAGGTTTCAGAAGTTGTGGATAGAACACGTTCTTTTACTGCTAAAGCTCCTCAAAGTTTTAATCTTTCAGATATTTTAAAAGTTGAGCGTGATGCAATTTCGAAAGGTATTACTGATGCAATTGATTCAAGCACACTTATGGGGATGTATAATAAAACCTTACATATTGTAGAAGGACCATATGAAAATATAAAAATTACAACACCAGATGATTTTTATATGTTCAAAGCACTGTGTGATGCACGCGAAATAGGTCAGATTTATGGAGTATAATCAATGATTACATTTGAAAACAAAATTGTTCAAGAAGATTTAAAAAAAATTGTAAGTTCATCTTATATTAATTTTGAAAAACTAAGAGGAAAAACTGTACTAATTACAGGTGTTTCTGGAATGCTAGCTACTTATTTAGCTTATGTTATTTATTATTTAGATGTTCACAAAAATTTTCAAACAAAAATTATTGGTACTGCTCGAAACATGGAAAAAGCAAATGCTAAATTTCAAAGCTTATCAAAAGAATATTTTGAACTTGTTCAGCATGATGTTACTCAACCCTTTGATTATGAAAAAGATATAGATTATATTATACATGCGGCAAGTAACGCTAGTCCGAAATTTATTTCAACAGATCCTGTAGGAATTATCAAAGCTAATACTTTGGGAACAATGAATTTATTGGAGTTGGCAAGAACAAAAAGAATTCAAAATTTTCTTTTCTTATCAACACGCGAAATTTATGGAAAATCAATTAAAAATCTATTAACAGAACAAGATTATGGGGGATTTGATATCCTTTCTCCAAGAGCCTGTTATCCCGAAAGTAAACGAATGGCAGAAACGTTATTGGAAAGCTATTCTGTACAATATGAGATTCCATATACTGTAGCTCGAATTGCTCACTCTTATGGTCCAGGTATGGAAATAAATAATGATGGACGTATCATGAGTGATTTGATTTCGAATGTTGTTAATCATGAAGATATCATTCTAAAATCTGAAGGGACTGCTGAAAGAGCCTTTTGTTATATATCAGATGCAACTACAGCACTCTTAACAGTTTTGTTAAATGGTGATTCTGGACAAGCATATAATGTTGCAAATGAAGACGAACCTATTCAAATACGAGATTTGGCACAAAAATTAGTATCACTTTTACCTGATGAA
Organism: Lactococcus sp. S47; assembly: GCF_016517475.1. Lineage (NCBI taxonomy): Bacteria > Bacillati > Bacillota > Bacilli > Lactobacillales > Streptococcaceae > Lactococcus > Lactococcus sp. S47. Next base: position 6,893 of record NZ_JACVUB010000010.1, on the reverse strand, counting down.
AAATTAAAAGTTAAGTTTGATATTCCTACTTCTCAAAGTACAGCTTATAGTACAGACGGTAGAACAGTGATGGATATGTCTAAAATAGAAAAATTGGGTTGGAACAGATTAGTTGATCTCGACTCGGGCTTGAAAAAGACAATAGAAAGTTTTGAATAATGAAAACAGCAGTACTGATGGCAACATATAACGGAGAGAAATTTATTGAAAAGCAATTAGATTCTATAAAAAATCAAGTGCTTGCTCCTGATTATGTTATCATACGTGATGATGGTTCAACGGATGGAACGGTTCAATTTGTTAAAGATTACATAGCAACTAATGACTTAGTTGGATGGAATATCATTAAAAATCAAAAGAACTTAGGTTGGCGCTTGAATTTTCGCCAATTGTTGATTGACTCGCAAAATACCGATGCAGATGTTATTTTTTTATCAGACCAAGATGATGTTTGGAATTTGGGAAAAAATAAACGACAATTAGAGATATTAGCTAAGCATCAAGAAATTGAGGTGTTGAGTGCTGATACTGAATTTACTGTGAGTACTAGTGAAGCGACAGTTCCAACTAATTATATCTTTAAGAACAATGATCAAGAACTTTCAGAATTTCCTGTTGAACATTTTTATAAGGCTGGTTTTCGTCAAGGTATGACCTTGGCGATAAAAAAAGAATTTATCAGTAGATTCTTAAAATATTGGAAAGAAGATTATAACCTACTCCCTCATGACGCTCTTATTGAGTGTCTAGCTGGATTATTAGGAGTTGGTTATAACCTGAACGAATGTGTTGCAGTTCATAATCGCCATGAGTCAAATGCAAGCGGCAAAGCAGTCGTAACGCTTAAATCACCAAAAAAGCTTCATATCCAGGAGCTTTATGCAAAATATCAAGGATATTATGAAATAGTTTATAAAGTTCTTCAAGATAATAAATCCTCTTTAGCTCATGAAGAACAAAAATACTATGAGTTCACTAAAAGAAGAGTAGAAAATGCACAATCTGGAAGTATTTGGAAGGTGATAATGCAGCAATTCAAAGATTGGAAAAATTATGAGCATCGTTCAAGTCAAATCAGAGATATAATCTTTGGATTTAAGAAAGAAATGAAATGAGAGAAAATAAAAAAATTAATTTTGTTATGCCAGCAAATTATAATCATGCAGTTGGTGGCTTTAAGATAGTCTATCAATATGCAAATTGGTTGGTAGATCAGGGGTTTGATGTTTCTATCAGTTACAGTTACTCTCCAAGTGACGGTAAAAGTTATTCTTTTCTAAAACGTATGGTAGATTCACACATATATAAATTTTCTAAAAGAGAAACGAAGGTAACTTGGTTTTCTTTGAAAAATGAAATTAAATCATACTACAATTGCATCCTTTCTAAAGACTTTCCTGATGCAGATATTGTATTTGCAACTGGAGCTAAAACTGCCTCTCTTGTTCATAAGCTTCCCAAAGAGAAAGGAAAGAAATTCTACTTTATTCAAAATTATGAAGCCGAAGGCTTTGGAAATAAAAAAGAGTTTGTTCAAAATACTTACAATTTAGGATTAACAAATGTTGTTATTTCCAAAGAATTACGACAAAAAGTATTGGAAGCGGGGGCACCAGATCCTAAATATCTTCCAAACTTCTATAATCATGATGAATTTTTTCTTGAAAATCCTATAGAAAATCGGAAAAATATTATTTGTCTTTTAAATCATACTCAAGAAACAAAACGTACAAAACTTGGGTTAGAAATTTTGAGAGAAGTAAAACAAACTATTCCTAATCTTGAAGTTCATTTATTTGGTGCATATGATCCTATTGAGGAGCTAGAAGATTGGATTCATTTTACTAAAAATGCCACATCAAAACAGCTCCGGGAAGAAATTTATGGTTCTTCTAAAATCTATCTTCTTCCAAGTGTTTTAGAAGGCTGGGTTTTAACGGGTATGGAAGCTATGGCATCAGGAGCATTAGTTGTTGCAAGTCGTATAGGTGGCATAGTAGATTATGCTAATGATGCTAATAGCATTTTAGTTGAACCTGATAATAAAAAAGAATTTGTCGATAATATTATAGAAATGCTTAAAGATGACGGGAAACGTATCGCTGTAACTCACAAGGGAAATGAAGATGTAAAACAGTATGTAATAGATAAATCTGGAGAACGGCTAATAAAAATAATAAATGGTGAAATTTAGAGGATAATTTGATGAAGTTAATAAAAAATATGATGTATAATACAGTTTATCAAGTTTTAATATTAATTTTACCTTTGATAACTGCGCCGTATGTTTCAAGAACATTGGGAACTACAGGAGTGGGTATTTATTCATCCACAGCCGCCTGGCTTGGGTATTTTGTACTTGCTGGTGGACTGGGTATTACATTGTATGGTAATCGTGAGATAGCCTATCATCAAAAGGATAAAGAGGCAAGAAGCCGCATATTTTATGAGCTATTAAGCTTAAAGTTCATTACTGTAGCTGTTGCACTTGTTGCATATTTAATTTTTATTTTCTTTCAAAATAAATGGGAAATATATTTTTTACTTCAAGGAATTACTTTGGTAGCTGTTGCTTTTGATGTTTCTTGGTTTTTTATGGGGCTTGAAAACTTCAAGGTTATAGTTGTTCGTAATACAATTATCAGATTACTCTTAACCGTTGCTATTTTTGTTTTTGTCAGGACACCGAATGATTTATGGCTTTATATTTTATTACTTGCTCTTTCAACATTGATAGGCAATATAACTGTTTGGCCTTTTTTACGAAGAGAGTTAATGAAAATTCCAGTTCGTTCCCTCAATATTTTTCAACATCTACGTCCAGTAACAATGTTATTGCTTCCACAAGTATCTATTACAATTTACACTTCACTTAATAAAAATTTACTTCAAATATTTTCTGGACTTGATAGCGTAGCATACTTTACACAAACCTATATGATCATTATATTGGGAGCGACACTTGTTTCAAGTTTTAACTCCGCATTTTTACCTCATTTATCAGGATTATTTTCATCTGGTGAGAGTGAAAAAGTAAAACCGCTTATTTTAAAATCAATAGATTTAGGAAACTGTATTTCTATCTTATGCATTTCTGGTATTATAGGTGTCAGTCAAACTTTTGCTGTCTTTTATTTTGGTAAAAACTTTGCTCCAGTAGGTTCTTTGCTTGCTGTTGGTTCATTAACTATATTTTTCTTGGCACTAACAAATGCCCTAAGTACACAGTATTTGTTAGCGGCAAAAAAAATGCATGAATATATGATGTCAACGGTTGTCGGTCTTATAGTGAATGTACTCTTCAATCTTACTTTAATTCCTATTTTAGGAACAATGGGTGCTATAATAGCGACAATATTGACAGAAGTTAGTGTAGCAACATATATTTTATGGAAGTTGAGGGATTTGTTTACAGTTAAGGAAGTTTTTCATGGTCTTTGGAAGTATATTATTGGTGGAGCTTTTGTTTTTGTATTCTTGGATTTTGTTAATAAGAATTTTCCAATTAGTATATTAAATTATTTAATTCAAACGATTATCGCAGTATTAATTTATATAATAACTTTATACATATTACGTGCACCAGCTAATTCGTTAGTTAGTCCGTATATCAAAAAAATTATAAAAAGATAAGCTATCCCAAATATTGAAAGTCATTATGAAAAAAAAAATAAATACAAAATTTTTGATTTTAATCTGCTCCTTTATATTAATATTTTTAGTGACAGAAAATAAAATTATTGCCAATACTTTGCCACCAGAACAAACGAATGTTGAATTACAAGTTACTAATAATGGTATGCCCGTAATTCATACTTCTTATAGTGCTATGAACATTGATCGTGCTTATCAAGAAATAAAAAGTGGAAATATAAGTAAGAAAGCTAGAAGCTCTGCAGCCTGGATATTAGCATCTCAAAATACAAATAGTACCACTAATAATGGTGTAATTGCTTTAAGTAATGGTCAAAAAATTGGTCAAGGTATTACTCATACAGATGAGGAAATGAGCTCAATAATTTCAGGCCTAATTAATGTTGATAATTTATCGCTAATCAGTGAAATTAATCAGTCAAATACCACAGTTCCCTTTTTGAATCCAGAACATGTTATTTATAAGTTCACAAACAGCAAAGGTTTAGCCAAAGCCAATATTATGAAAGGCTATACGTTAATTCTTGATAATAATAACAACTTTGTTAAACTTACGAATATACAAAAATCTTCTGAAAAAGTTGTGATAGATCTTGTAAATGTGGATGATAAAATAAAGTTTACGGCGGATAATAAGTTAAGCGCTTTGGCTTCAAACTTTGGTCAGTATGTTGTTGGTACTAATCAAAAATTTAGTTTCAATCTTTCTATTAATAAAAATATGTGGCAGCAATCAGGAAATATTAATTTGGTTTTACCACCAAAATCAAATCTTTCCTTTGATTCGATAGAAGTTTTAAAAAACTCAGAGGCAGCAACAATAGTGACGAATCCAACTTTAAACGATACACTGGTATTCAATTCTTCTGAACCAGTGATTGCTGCCAATATCACATTAAATCCAACCCAAAGTGATATATTATTGCGTGTCACGGTACATGTAAATCTTGAAGGAAATAACGTAAGTACAAATAAACCGATTCATACATCATTGCAAGCGATCTCTGTAAATAAGGATGGTAGTTCAAGTGTGGCTTCAACTCCTAATTTAATTATCGCAGGTATAAATTTTGCAATGACTACAAAAAATGCTACGGCGTTTGCTGAAGGTGGAAAATTTATACTAGCTAAAACAGATGGTAGTGCTTATAAGATATATGGCAAAAATAAAAAATGGAATAAGTTTGATAACCTGGATATAGCACAGGCTTCAGATCCCCTAATTTTAGAAGGTGGAAATCGATATATATTGGGAAGTGATCAGCCTCAAAAAATTCCCCTGAGCGTTTTAAGATTTAATTTTAATGAGAAAGAAAATGAAAAAATCAATAATAGCTTAATACAGATTCTAGGTCTAGCACAAGGAGACGATTATTTTCTTTATCGTATTGATACGAATACTGATTTGTCAGATTCTAATAAAATTTTTAAGTTTTCTATTTTTAGCCGAAGCTATTTTTCTTCAAATAATTCCTTAATGGTTGATAATTCAATAACTAATCCAAGTAATGTCCTGATTGGTCTTACGGGAGAAATTCCTGATTATGCTCCAGGTGTTAATGAATATAGTAATTTAACATTAGATGGGAGTAGACAAGGGCGAAATACTATTCCAATTTATATCTTTGTAGCTATTAGTTTTTTTGGTGGACTAATTTTAGCTGTGGTAATTTTATTGGTAAAGTATAGAAGATTATAAGGAGTGGATATGAAAAAGAGAAAAGAAAAAAAATCTGTTTCCTCTTCTGTAGTTGGGGAAAAAAGTAAAGTCCACAAGGTTTATCTTATTATTAGTGTCTTACTCGGTATGATCCTTGCAATAGGAATGCCCTTTTTCAATGAACCAGATGGTCAATATCATTATGTAGTAAGTTCAAACATGGCAAATTTGTCAAATGACATTTCGGCTTATGGTGAACCTGAAATAGGAACTGGAATTGATCGACAAATTAAAGCATATCAACAGGGAGATTATTTTCAAACTTACTATTTAACTAAAATAGTTGAAATGCCAATGAGTAAGCAACCAAGAGAAGGATTAACAGAGAATCCAAATTTAAAATCCTATAACTTTTGGGGTCATTTAATTCCTTCTATAGGAGTATGGCTGGGACATAAAATTTATCCGTCAATTGGTGTTATGATAACAACGGCTCGCTTATTTTCAGTACTCATTAACTCATTATTAATGTTTTTTATAATTAAGTTTGTTAAAAAAGGGAAAATGATTTTTGTAGCCTTATCTCTAACTCCGGTTACTTTGAATTCGTTTGCAAGTTTATCTTATGATTCTCTGAGTTTTATATTAGTTGCTTGGTTAATGGCTATAATTATTAATAGTTTAGTTGATCAAAAGATTAACTGGTGGAGATGGGTAGAGTTGGGGGTGGCTTCAATTTCTATTTATTTTGGAGCAAAGACTAACTTTAAAGTTTTGTTACTTTTCATACCAGTATTAATAATAATGTTTATTTTCCCAAGAATATACAGTAAGATATCTTTGTTTCTTAGTTACTTATGGAGAAATAAAAGAGGAATATCTATAACTTTATTAGTGGGAATTGGACTCTTGCTTTCAATTTTACTCTTTTTATTAAGTTTGAAACATGGTGGGATTTTTTATAGTATTTATAGATTTATAATTAATTATTCTGTCAATTTACGAGATTACTTATCGGTAAGTTCTGTATTCTATAATTTATTAGGTTCACCATATCCTAATATCAATTATACGCCTGCTTGGGTAAGTATGATTTGGTACATTGTATTGTTCACTACGCTACTTTCCGAAGATAAATTTATTAAAAATAAATTTATCTCATTGACAAGTTTTATCATCTTTTTATTAGGAGTTATGGCTGTTTATTATGTCTATATGACATATACTCCCACTGGAGCACCAGTTGGAAATGCAACTATATTAGGCCAGATGCAGGGCTTACAGGGGAGATACTTTACTCCTACTTTGTTTTTACTTCTATTCATCACTTGCCAAGAAAAATTTAAAATTAAAATTAATGGTTCAAAAGGTGTACTATTGTTTGTAGCTGGTACTGCGGTACTTACAAATCTTTTACTTCTGTTTTCTACACTTTTTGGTGTATATTATTTGTAAAGATAAAAACTATGAAAATTTATATTAGAACTTTTTAATCACAACTTATATGTGATATCATGATAATAGGAGAAAAAATGAAATTTAATAAAAAAAATTATGATTATCTTATTGTTGGAGCAGG